>JAAYWY010000002.1 GCA_012516165.1 Bacillota bacterium | reverse complement strand
CTGAATCCATCTAAATAGACACATGATTCCAGGCTCCAATAATAAGGGGCTTAGTCCGGCTAACTGGGCGGTCATAAAAAGCGATGCAACTATTTTCTTAGGAACAGCAGCCAGCAGAACAGTATGGTGCTTAGGAGTTAGCTGAATGGATAGCACATCAAACTCTGCTGTGTCAGATTGATATGGTGTATAGCGTTGCAGCTCCCAGTTGAGTAATTGTTTCAGTTGTGGTATTGGCAGTGGCGGGAGGTTCTGCTGGCGCAAAATAAGACGAGAGCTGTTGACTGTTAAGGCTGCATACTTAGTTTTTACCCCAGCTGCTTTTAAGCGGGCCTTAAGATCAGCAGCTAGTGCAGCTGGGTGTAATACTTCACCATCTCGCACCATATCAGAAGATATGGGCAGCACACCGCTAGATCTGATTTCGGGAAAATGCTGTTTGCTGTTACTAACAACGTTGATAAACTTTACTGTGGTTGATCCTATATCTAACACTAATAAATATTGCTGCATTTATTCTCTCCTTTTTAATTATCTCATATTTACTCTAGTGCCGTGGGTTAGCTTGCACCGTGGTAATAGCTTGAATCAAGGCAACAGTGATATCAGTACGGTATTGCTGACGAAGTTCTGCTGTTTGAGCATAGACTCTACCTTTTTCAGTAACAATATATCTAGGTGGCAGCCTATTTAATGCTAGGGCCAGAATATCATTCCGGCAACGCTCACAAAAACAAATATTGGGGAAACGATCTTGGATTTCTTCTAATTGGGCTATTACAGCCTGTTCCATGGTATTGATTAGATTCATTATCATCACCACCCTCTCATATTTTAATCGGCAACTGGAACAAAAAACTTTTGATACCAGTTGGAGCGTGTTATAGTAAGGCCGGGTAGCGGAGCGTATAGTGTAGTTGTAGCTGGATCTAAATAAGACAACTGGCTATCAGAAGAAAGGTGAATTACTGGTGCTACTACTATTCCTGTAAGATCCACCGGCCCTAGAAATGTTACTGCCGATGGTGAGTACAATATGGCCGTCAGTGAACTATAGCTATCTAACACTATCCCTTTACCGCCTATTAAAAGAACCATGTCCGAGGTAGCTATGCCAACACTTACAGTTAGTTTACCACTGGTTATGATGGCTGTGCCTGGTGGTAGATTACCAGTAACTACAGCATCACCTGAAACGAATACCACTCCTGCATTGGCTTCCTGGCGTCCGACATGTGCAGGTCCCACCATTGTGGTAGAGGCGATACTCTCGTAAAAATCTAAGTCCAAACTAGGAAAATCCAAAGGCATAGTGCCAGTAACTACAGAATAATTGCCCTCTGGCTGCTCACAGAACACATCGCCCACAGCGTATATGGTACCAAGAACTGCAGTATCGGCAAAAACTGAAACATTGCTATTGCAAAAAACGTCGCCAGTTATGATTGCATCTGGGGGCAGGCTTAGATTTGTTCGCTTACTAGTACTAGCTTGAAAAAGTACATAATTAAAGGCCGGATGTTTGGGATATGGTTCGATGGTAAAAAATTCAACTAGAGTTTGCTTAGTGTTACCCGCGTAGCCTCTGGCCTCCACTGGCAACGTCAGCCTATAGTGCTCTAATTTTTGTCGATCAGCCCGAAAGACTACTTGGTACGATCCGGTACTGAGGTTACCGGTGAGAAGGTCACGATGCTTAGGATTTTGTCGCAAGACTGTTTCGGCCACGGCCAAACCGCCATCGGCCAAATACATGGCTTGGGCTTCCTCCAGATAGCTTTTGGCCAAGCGGCCGTTTACTCGATGTAAGAAAGCCACCCCAGTGATAACAGTAACAAGGATGGCCGTTAGCACAAGAACTATTATCAATGTTGACCCAGTAGTATATTTTATTTGTTTCATGCTTATTACCTCAAATTTCTTAGCCATACTGTGCTGTGAAGTTCGATTTGTTTTGTTCCATTTTGGCTGGTGACAGTGACATAGGCGATTGGCTTTTCTTTGTCTAAAGTAACAGTAAAATCCACTATTTTTTCTGCCACTATGTTGTAAGATCCACTGACGTCGCGAAGAAGCTGTGCCTTTTCCCGTTGAAAAAGATATTTGGCCTTATACCATTGTAAGGAAGTTCTATCCTTGTCCTGACGTGGTAATTCCAAGGTTACTTGTCTTTGGTTAAGGGATAGGCTCAGAGCTCGCGTAGCTTGTAGATCTTTTTTTAACCAGTTCAGAGCTATCCAGGCATTTTGCAAGGCTTCGCTGTGCTCCACCGATGTTCGGTAGGTTTTAAGGCCAACCCGAAGGGTGGTTACTAAAAGGCTGAACAGTAAAATAGCCATGGCCAGTGCCACCAGTAGTTCTACTAAACTTGTACCGGCACTATAGGCTTTACTGGCTGGCCGTAGCCATGGTAGCCAATTCCCATGTTTTTCCATCAGATACGTCTCCCCTACGGATAAATACGTGAATTTCATAGAGCCTAGCGGGTAGGAGGTTCACCTGTGTGGCTAGCTCCAGATCAGGGTGATCGGATAATGGACGAAAAGGTTGGCTTGTCCAGGCTTCTGGACCCATCGCTAACAGTTCTTCCAAGTAAGATTGGGCTACAGCCAAAGCTTTTAGGTTTAGTTCAACCTGAGCACTGGTCTTTTGGACAGTGATTAGTATGGAGACGGTAGGCGCTATAATAAGGGCTACTAGCAATGTCGACATCAAAACGTCGATTAAGATGCCACCAGCAATATTCTTTCTTATTGTTGTCAAAGCACCATCCCCTATTTTACCTGTATGCGGCCAGTGGCAGGAACAATGGTTAAAGTTATTGTTTGGCCCTTGATGTTAGCGAGCCGTATAGTAGCTCCACGCGAGGGGGCACCAGTGGGATAAAGATATAATTCTTGCGGATAGGTAGAAAAATACTCCAGCTTGATTCCTGGAGGAAAGGGTTGATAGGTTTGCCCTGGCTCAAAAAGACCATTGCTGTCAGTTTGTTTGATTAAACAACCCCACTGATTGTCAACGAGAACGAATCTTATATAAAAAGACTTCTCTTCCACAATAGCTCTATTTTGCAGTAGGCGTAGTGTGGCTACCAATTCTCTAGCCCCTTGTTCCAAACGTATAGAATCGATCCACTTGGCTCCTTGCGACAAGGTTATAGAAGCGATTATGGCGATAATGGCCACTGTTATTATTAGTTCAATAAGCGTAAAACCAGAAGAATGGTCGTTTAGATTTGACCCCAGATAACGACTAAATACCATTGCATTAGCTCCTGTCCCCATAGACTGGAAATGAGGGCTCCTAGCGCCAAAAAAGGGCCAAAGGGAATACAATCGCTAATACACTTAGCCCTTGTCAAGATCAAAATCAAGCCGCAAGTTCCACCCAATAAAAAGGCCAGAACCAGAGCTGGTATCACCAATGGCCAGCCAAGAAAAGTACCTATAGCCAATGTTAGTTTTATGTCTCCCCCACCCATGCCGCCATGACTAAGATATGTAATAACAAGCATAATGCTTAGGCCGACCAGACCTCCTTGAAGAGACTTCCCTAGACGGCCCCCAGGCAGCACTATTCCTAGTAAAGTAGCACCTAAGGTTAAGTGGTCAGGCAAGGTATAGGTAGCCAAATCCACCGCTGCAGCAAAAACCATGATCACTCCTAAAACAAGGTACCGATAAATATTAGCTGTACATGAAACAGTAAAGATCACGAACATACTGTAACTTACCGAGATAACAGCCAACATAATTAATTGCCACTTTGACAATTTGTACGGTATATCAATCACAGCTCTTCGCGGCTCCTCTCTTTAAGAAGTGCTCTATTTGCCTATTTTATAGTTATTACCGCCATTTTAGGTTCTGAGATCATTGCGCAGAACTAGAAGGATTAAAATTTTCGGCCGTTTCAGTAATAGTAAAGTGGTGGATATTACACTTAAGCGTATATCCCATATTCTTGTTATTAGTAGGTGCAGGTGTATAGGTATAACTGCTTTCATTTTGTTTACTTTGAGGACAAGTGGGAGCACTTTTTAACTTCAAATTTTCGGCAGTAAAGTTGGTTTCAGTAGGATATTCACCATGCTCAAAATAATACAACTCTAACGCCGCTTCAATTTGCTTCATATTGGCCTTGCAAGCCGAAGCTTTAGCATCATCCCAAGCACTAGCTAAGTGTGGCACGGCAATACTAGCTAACACTCCAATGATAAGCACTACAACTACAAGTTCAATCAAGGTAAAACCGTGTTGGTCCATATAAGCCGGAGCCCCCTTAACTTCTTCTTTGTTATAAACCCTATTTTTCATCCTAGAGAATCTACTAAAGTGAAGAGCGGCATCATGAGCCCCATAATAATAAAACCAACAATGCCTCCAGCAATAACAATGAGCAATGGTTCTAACCAAGTAACAACCATGTCTAACGAATGTTCTAATTCTTTATACAGTATTACTGCTGCTCGTTGGAGCATTATTGCTAATTGAGCAGTTTCTTCGCCAACGTGTACCAATGGAATTAAAAACAGGGGTACTGATTTGATGGTTCGTAATTGATAGCTTAAGTTAAGACCAGCTTGGGTACCAGCCTTTATTTGCCGTATGGCTGCAGCTAAACTGCGACTTAACGCAGCTTGTTCGGCAATATCCAAAGCAATCAGAAGGGGAATTCCGCAATCTAGACTAAGGCCCAGGCAATAACAAACACGAGACCAATGATATCTAAGGGTTATTGGTCCCAGTACAGGCAGATGGAATTTAAGATAATCTAAAACCTTAGATCCCAACGATGTGTACATAAGAATCAGAACCAACGGTATTAAGAAGCTTAGCGTAATAATCAAAACATACCAGCCACGTGGCTGTCCTAAATAGAGAAGAATTTTGGTCGGTAGCGGCCAAGACGTACTAGAGTAAGCCACCAGATCTTCTACCTGTGGTAACACAATTTTACTAATAGCAATTCCGCCTACTATGGCCAACGTCAACACCAACAGTGGATAAAAAATAGTAGCAGTTATCTTACGTCTAATGGCCAATTCATGTTTATATAAATTTCCTAGCTTACTGTATATCTCCTCTAGTTTTCCCGCTGCTTCAGCAGTAGTTGTCATCTGAACCACCAATTGAGGGAAAAGATATTCATGTTTAGCGAGAGCCGTGGCTAGGGAGTCTCCGGAAGCTACATCGTGCTTTAGTTGGGTTAAAGTTTCCCGATAAAGTGGATGGTTTTCTTCATCAGCCATAATCTGAATACAAGTTAAGAATGGTAAGCCGGCATAGCTTAAGGTGCTCAGCTGATGGACAAAGCGAATCAAAAAGCGGATTTTACTATTTTGAGTTAGGAACCGAGCTAGCAACTTAAAACGAATTTTTGTCTGATCAGGGCTAACTGCAAGAGCAATAATAAAAAGACCTTGTTGATGCAGCTGATCTTGTGCTTGTGCTAATGATTTCGCGACTAATGTTCCTTGTACTATATTGCCGTCCCTGGAACTAGCACTATAAGTAAATCTCATAAATTCCTCCTGAATAGATAGTAAAAAACTATTTTGATCAAGGCAATGCCTTATCTTAGGATTAATTTACCGCCTGTATAACCTCAGAGATGGTTGTTTGGCCAGTAGCTGCCTTCAATAAACCGTCAGTTAACAGCGGTACCATTCCTTCCTTGATTGCTTGCTGTCTAATTTCTTCTGTCGTACAACAATTGTATATTAATTGTTGAATAGCAGAAGTAATATCGAGGATTTCTGCGATGGCAGTTCTGCCTTGAAAACCAGTATACCGGCATAACGAACAGCCTCGGCCCGCTTTAAGCGTAGTTCTTACAATACCATGTTGTTTAAGCAACATTTGCTCTTCTTTATCGGGGGTTCGGGTTTGAGAACAATTGGGACACAGGCAACGGACTAAACGTTGAGCCATAACTCCGCTGATAGCTGATGCTAGCAAATAAGGTTCTATTCCCATATCTAAGAGACGGGTAATGGCACTAGCTGCATCTTTAGTGTGTAGGGTTGAAAGCACTAAGTGACCGGTGAGGGCTGCTCTAACTGCCATGGTTGCTGTTTCATGATCACGGATTTCACCTACCATGATAATATTTGGATCTTGGCGCAATATAGCTCTAAGACCATTGGCAAAGTTAATTCCTGCCTTGGAATTGACCTGTACCTGATTGATACCAGGTATGTAGTATTCTACGGGGTCTTCAATTGTAATAATATTCTTTTCCATAGTATTAAGTTGCTGAAGTATAGTATAAAGAGTTGTGGTTTTACCACACCCGGTGGGTCCAGTGACCAATAAGATTCCACCTGATTGTTTAAGAAAACGATGCAACCTGTCTCGGACTTGGGTTGTTAATCCTAACTTATCGATGTTAGTAATGCGAGTTGACCTATTAAGCAACCGTAATACTAGTTTTTCGCCTTTTATTGTCGGTAAGCTGGCTAAGCGAACATCGATTTGCTGGTTGGAGCAGTTAAGTTCCATGCGTCCATCCTGAGGACTTAAACGCTGAGCAATGTCCATACCGGACTGTACCTTAAGGGATGTTACAACGGCGGTTAATAATCGAATATCAAGCTTCACTTGTAGATGAAGAATTCCATCTATACGAAAACGGACCTGCCCACCATCTGTTGTAGGTTCCAGATGAATATCACTGGCTCGTTGCTGAATTGCCTGCTCGAATAAGGAGTGTATAATATCAGTAGTTGATAATGTTTTAGTATTACTTACAGTTAAACAAGGTATTTCCTCATTGCCACCCGATTCTTTTTCATTGTTAGCATATCGGATAATGCTATCTAGTGCACCATAGTAATTAGCGATCTCAGCAGCTAACTGATCTTGGTCTGCAGCTAACGGACAAATATCGTAGCCGGTGGTTAGCTTAACCTCGTCTATAGCTACCACATTGGCTGGATCGGACATAGCCAAATAAAGGATTGAGTCAGCGATCTTAACAGGTAAAACATGGTGTTTTTGTGCTAGCTCAGCTGGTATTGTGTATATAGCATCGGCCTCAGGCGGAGAATCAACCAAATTAACCTCATTTTTAAGCATAATAGATAACACTCCAATACTAACTAACTCTATTATTCGTTATGATAGTAAAAATTCCTGCTCAAAATACAAATATTCGACATAATAACTAGACAACTAGCCGTGTACCATATCCACAGACGGCTTGAATGGCAGTAGCATTGAGCTTACAGCTGATATCTATAGCTTCGTTTTATCGGAAATTAAGCAACAAGCTGCCGACATGCTTAACATTTTGTTTATTGGACAAAAAAGAACCTCCGCTTATATGCGAAGGCAGATCTTAAAATCAACTATTATACAAAACTATTATACAAGCGGAGACACAACTCTCCGACTTTTTATTCCACTGTTGTAGTACCGGCTTATTGCTTTGTATTACAAACCTGCAAACCCTTGGTACTATTGGTGCGCCCGGCAGGAGTTGAACCCGCGCTCCCAGATCCGGAGTCTGGTGCTCTATCCACTGAGCTACGGGCGCTCTTAACAAACTCTATTAT
>JAAYWY010000070.1 GCA_012516165.1 Bacillota bacterium | reverse complement strand
GGGTTTAATATTGGCTGTAACAGTTCTCTCCAATAGCTGGGTGAAGTTATTGCCATCCATTTTTTCGCCGCTTTGCACTGAAACAGCGGTGATTAGCTTCTCTTCGGCCAGCATGGTGTACTCTGCTTTTGAGCTTGCCCCGGTTCAATACACAGCATCTGTAAACCCCATTTCAAGAGTTTGTTAGCTTAATTATACTATGTTTATGGCAGGCATTCCTGTTATGCCCGGTGGGGCAGGGACTTTTTCAGTGGTTTCGGATAGTCACCTTGTGTTACCCCTTGTGTTCCCTTATGCTCTCTCATGGGTGACATTTTATCAGATTAGGTTCTACATGACATTATCACGGATTAAACACACACTTTCTAAAATTCGTATTGACATAACTTGAGTGGATGAATATACTGATATCATATCAAATAATCTTGATACGAGGTGATAACTTGGAAACGGTCTATGAAGAACACGTAAAGGTGTTTAAGGCGTTTTGCGACGAAAAACGTTTGCGGATACTTGAGTTATTACGCGGTGGTGAAAAATGTGCCTGCGTTTTGCTGGAACAATTGGACATTGGACAGTCAGGGCTGTCGTATCACATGAAAATACTGGTCGAGTCAGGTATCGTTGAAAGTCGGCAGGAAGGAAAATGGACGCACTATAAAATCAGCGAAAAGGGCAGTGACTATGCTGGCACTCTGCTGAAGGAGCTGACAACACCATACTCGGTGATTGAAGAAAACAATTGCTGTAAAAAATAAAGCCATCATGAAGATGGCTTTTTACGGGCACAATAAATCGAAATTATTTGATATGATTGTCCTTTATTTGAAAGTGAGGTTTATATATCATGCAGATATTAAAAGCGATCTGGGATTTTTTCCAGGATCAAATACTTGCAATGAAGTGGCTGAACAGTGTCATTGGTAGCGGCTTGTCGGCCCTGGGGCTGGACATAAATAACCGCTGGGTCGGGAGCATTCAGTTTTTCGCTTATGACGTTATTAAAATTACGATATTGTTGTGTTTCCTGATCTTTCTCATCAGCTATATCCAGAGCTACTTCCCGCCGGAACGCAGCAAGAGAATACTTGGCCGTTTCCACGGGATTGGAGCGAACAGTGTAGCAGCTTTACTCGGCACTGTCACGCCCTTTTGCTCCTGTTCGTCCATTCCGCTGTTCATCGGCTTTACGTCTGCGGGACTGCCGGTCGGCGTTACATTCTCATTCCTGATATCTTCCCCGATGGTGGATCTCGGTTCTCTGCTCCTGCTGATGAGCATATTCGGTGCGAAAGTAGCTATTATATACGTTATATTCGGTCTGATTGTAGCTGTCATCGGCGGTACTCTTATTGAAAAAATGGGTATGGAGAAGTATGTGGAGAGTTTTATCCTTACCGCTGGTAGTGTGGATATAGAATCTCCCGATTTGACAAAAAAAGACCGTCTGATTTATGCAAAGGAACAGATGCTCTCAACCTTCAAAAAGGTGTTCCCGTATATCCTGGTTGGCGTTGGCATCGGCGCGATCATCCATAACTGGATTCCCGAGGAATGGGTAGCATCAGTACTCGGCACTCATAATCCGTTTGGTGTAATATTGGCTACGCTCATCGGCGTCCCGATGTATGCTGACATCTTCGGCGCGATTCCGATTGCGGAAGCTTTGTTCTATAAAGGCGCTCAGCTTGGAACTGTGCTGTCCTTCATGATAGCTGTTACAACCCTGTCCCTGCCTTCGATGATCATGCTGCGCAAGGCGGTTAAGCCAAAATTGCTGGCTGTTTTCATTGCGATATGTACGATTGGAATCATCGTCGTCGGTTATTTGTTCAACGCTTTTCAGGCGCTGATAATATAGGGGGAAAGAAATTATGGCTAAAACATGGTATCCCGTTATCGATTACTGGACCTGTGTAGAATGCGGCACCTGCATCGCGAAATGTCCCCATGGCGTATATGACGGAACAAAGGCGCCTTCACCTATTGTAAAAAACCCCGAAGCTTGTGTTGATCATTGCCACGGCTGCGGTAACCGTTGCCCGGTCGGAGCAATCACCTATGTTGGTGAGGACAGCGGCTGGACGCCGCCGAACAGAGAGCCAACAGCAAAAGAAGCCTGCTGTTCCTGCGGATCTGAAGTGGCCTCTGAAAAAAAGATTGTTGTTGAATATCTCTATCTTGATCTTCAGACCTGTGACCGCTGCATTGGAACCGACAACGTGCTTGATGAAGTGATGATGACACTTACCCCAGCCTTGCAACTTGCGGGTTATGAGGTCGAGTATAATAAAATCGAGATGGAAACAGCCAAAATTGCAGAGCGGTATAAGTTCCTCTCCTCTCCGACAATTCGTGTGAACGGGCAGGATATATGCCAATCAGTCGCGGAGAATAGCTGCGGCTGCTGTAGTGACATCAGCGGAACCGATGTGGACTGCCGGGTGTTTGAGTATAACGGAGAAACCTATGAAGTGCCTCCGAAAGAGATGCTCGCCGAGGCCATCCTTCAAGCCGTGTTCGGGCATGCTGAATCCGGCTGTTCCTGCGGCGGGTATGAGCTGCCGGAGAATTTAAAGACCTTTTTCGCAGGGAAAACAAAGAAATCCGGATGCTACTGCGGAGGGAACTGCTGCTGATGGATAAAAAGAAGCTTTTGATCAGGATAATCGTTCCGATATTGGTTTTGGCCGCGCTTACTGTAATAGGATAGTAAAAACACATCCCATACCCACGGCCATTGATAATAATCTCGTCACTGCGGAAAACAAAGAGGATTTTCTGCTGGAAACAACCTCCGTTGACTTGGAGACTCTGACCGCTTATGGCCTGCCGATTATCATTGACTTCGGCTCTGATTCCTGCATTCTCTGCAAGGAGATAGCTCCCGTTCTTTAAACTATGAATACCGAAATACAGGGCAAAACCATCATAGATTTGTTGATGTTTGGAAGCATGCGGAAGCGGCTGATGGTTTCCCAATACAAGTCATTCCCACTCAAGTTTTCATTAAAGCCGATGGTACTCCCTATGTTCCCAGCGACGGTATTAATGTAGAGTTTACTATGTACAGCTATAAGGAAACCGGAGAGCATGCTTTCACGGTACATCAGGGCGGGTTAAAAGAGGATCAGATGCGGGCTATCCTTACCGACATGGGGTGATCGAGTAACAGCCATACTGGAGAGTTTATCTAAGCTTATAACGAAAAGCGGCTGGCTCGCGCCTCTGCTTGCGCTTATAGCCGGTGTACTTACGTCTTTTACGACTTGCTCACTTGCCAGTATTCCTTTAGTTATCGGTTATGTTGGCGGTGTAGGCTGGCGGGATACGAAAAGAGTGTTTTGGCTTTCCGGTACGTGCGCGGCAGGGGCAGCGGTTACCTTTACGACATTAGGGGTTATTGCTTCGCTGGCCGGAAAGCTGATGGGGACTTCGGCATCGTGGTGGTATATTATCCTGGGTGTCCTCATGATTCTTATGGCCTTGCAGACCTGGGGCATTTTCCAAATCATACTATAGAGCTATCTTATTTCAAAAAATACAAGAAAGGGATTTGTCGGCGCTTTCATTGCGGGTATCCTCGGAGGCATTTTTTCCTCGCCGTGCTCGACGCCGGTACTCATCGCTCTGCTTGCCATTGTTGCCGGAAAAGGAAGCATTCTTTGGGATATACTGCTATTATTGCTGTATTCAATCGGGCACGGTATTCTTGCTATTGTCGCCGGAACATCGATAGTCTTTGTGCAAAAGCTTTCCTCCAGTGATAAATACGGTAAGGCAAGTACTGTTTTAAAAATCACAATGGGTGCGCTGATCCTGCTTATAGGCTTTTATATCTTGGATTCTAAATAAACTTTAAAGGAGATATCGATTATGGCACTGTTTGGTAATAAAAATAAAAAAGTTGAGACTTCCTCCTGCTGCGGTGGCAACTGCGACGCTGAAAGCATCTTGAAACCTGAAACGGCGAAAACTGAAGGTGCATCCGTAAAAATCTTAGGTAGCGGCTGCGCAAAGTGCAATCAGCTTGAAGCCGCAACAAAAGCGGCGCTGGAGCAGCTTGGAATGGATGCGACGATTGATCATGTGACTGATTTTTCACAGATCGCAGCCTACGGCGTAATGACCACCCCCGCACTCGTTGTAGACGGTAAAGTGGTTTCTTATGGCAAGGTGCTTAAAATAGAAGAGGTTGTAAAAATCCTGCAAAAGGTCAGATGATTGGGCACCCCGGAAAGAACTTCAAATCCTTTCCGGGTATTCCATTTTAGAGGAGCATTTATGTTTACCTACATTTTATACGGTATTGCGAGTACCGGCCTTGCAATATCATTTTTCAAAGACCGGAACAAGACAAAAATGGCACTCAAAAAGGCGTGGAAGTCGTTTGAAAACATCCTGCTCAATTTCTGTCCATTTTGATTATTATCGGCCTTGCTCTGGCTATTTTGAGTCCCGAGACAATTACGGTTCTTCTCAGAACGCGCTCGTCAGCACAGAGGAGCACAGAGGGACTGTCCCCTTGTGTTCCCTTGTGTTCCCTTGTGTTCCCCAGAGGGACTGTCCCCTTGTGTCCCCTAGAGCAACATAAACTTCATGTATTTTTTAGACGGTGCCCAGCTCTCCTAGATGGGATTAATTGCAGGTAGTTACATTATATGAAATACCAGATCTATAATATGGTAGAATAGGATAAAGATGAGATTCGAGTAACCGAATAGGTTTGTGTTGCCGCTACTTTCGAGTTCAGTAGTCTGATAAGGACAAATGACTCAGCTTTAGGAAGAATTACCAGAATCATCTGCGCCAATGACTTTTAAATGAGGACAGCTTCATATTGTTAAAATTTTATAGCAATATTTAATCTTAATAAAGAAAGGTTCAGAAAAATGGAGAAAAGGAAACCTGTTGCCATTCTCATTCCTGCGTTTAACGAAGGCCCACGTATAGATGCTGTTTTAGATGCTGTTTGTAGTATAAGCCGAAATAAGCGAATAGTTGTTATTGATGATGGTTCAAACGATGATACTAAAGAAAAAGCTAGCCGATATCCAGTTGAAGTTTTATGCCATCCATACAACCAAGGCAAAGGAGCTGCCCTCCAAACAGGAATTAATTATGTGAAAAGTGCAGACTTATGGTTGTTTTTGGATGCCGATTTAATAAACCTTCAGGAGGAGCATATTGAAAGCTTATTACAGCCGCTAGAAGAAGATGGAAACATAGAAATGACAGTTGGCGTTTTTAAAGGTGGAAAACTGAATGTTGATTTGGCACAACGATATTTTACAATTCTAAATGGACAAAGGGGTTTTCGAGGAACATTTATTGAAAAATTACCCTCCCTGTACTGGTGCCGTTTTGGAGTAGAAATATTTTTAAACAAATGGGCTTATTACCATAACATCCCTGTTTCCTACCCACCGCTAAACGGTATTACCCATTACACAAAAGAAGAAAAGTTCGGTTTTATCACAGGCATATACTATCGGTTTAAAATGTATTATGAGTGTCTATATGCTTTATTTAATTGGCAAAAATATTGTTGCTAATTATTCTCTGTATGCCAGTTGCGCCAAGGACTAAACCAAATAAAAAACTAATGAAATCTTCACATACCGCTTTCTTCGGCCATCAGTTCCTGGCAGAGCTTGGTTAGGGCACGCTTTTCTATTCGAGAAACATAGGAGCGGGAGATGCCTAGCATGCGGGCTATTTCCCGCTGCGTTCTTTTATGCCCGTAGGGGAGGCCATAGCGAAGTTCTATGACTTTTCGTTCGCGACGACTAAGATGCTTAAGTTTCTCGTATAGTTTTTCTCTTTCGCTGCGGGCTTCGATTATATCTGATACTTCATTTTCGTTACTGCCGAGGATATCTAGAAGGACGATCTCGTTTCCTTCTTTATCAACACCGATGGGATCATTCAAAGAAACTTCTTGCCGTGTTCGTTTGATGGATCTCAAATGCATCAAAATTTCATTTTCGATACAACGAGCGGCATAGGTGGCTAAACGGGTACCTTGGTGACGGTCGTAAGTGTTAATGGCTTTAATTAAACCAATAGTGCCGATCGAAATAAGGTCATCGATGTCCTCCCCGGTGTTATCAAACTTTTTAACTACATGAGCCACTAACCTGAGGTTGCGTTCTACCAGTATGTTGCGGGCGATGTCGTCACCTTTTTCCATAGCTATAATATAACGGACTTCTTCTTCTGCTGATAGAGGTTGGGGGAAGGCACTGCTGTTAGTTATGTAGGAAATAAGGAGGAAAAATCCCGGTAGAAGGGTTATACTAAAAAGCAGTGTTGTGGATAGCACGTGCTAAGCACCTCCAAAATCAAAATCCCTTCACTGCAATATTATGGGGTAGAGGATAAATATGTGCCTGTCTTTGAGGAGAGTTTTGCTGTATGCTGGTATCAATCGGCTAATACTGGTATAATTAAGGAGTTCTAGTTGTGTGGAGGAAGATAAAATGCCTGATAATAGTTTTTACTATTTACTTTGTCCTCACTTATACTTATCTTCTGTTTTTGATCTGCCAATAGACCAGCTAAAAGAAAAAGGGATTTGTGGGCTTATTTTTGACCTAGACAATACACTACTGAACTGGAATATGTATGAAGTTACACCGGAGGCAAAGGCACTTTTTGCCCGGCTACAGGAAGCTGGCTTTCGCTCCTGTCTAGTATCGAACAATAAGAGAGATCGGGTGGAAGCTGTAGCTAAGGTACTGGGGCTTCCCGCTATCTCCAAGGCACGTAAACCCAGGCGCAAGGCTTTTCGCCAAGCCATGCTAACCATGGGAACAACTAAAGAAGAGACAGCCGTTATTGGTGATCAGTTGTTTACGGATGTTTTGGGGGGAAATCGGCTAGAGCTATATACTATTTTGGTAGTACCGCTTTCTAATGCTGAATTTATTGGTACCAAAGTAATGCGAAGCTTGGAGCGGTTTGTCTTGGCCAGACTTATTCAGAGGGGTTTGGTGGAAAAACCGGTCATAGATAATAATTAAGAGCAGGAATTAGTTACGTTTCTGTAGAAATGTGCTATCTAACCTCTGAAATTCGCGGACTAGAATCTGAGGTGTAGGATAGACTAGAGTCGATAAAGAATGGTAATTAAAAAAGTTCCTGGGTGTAACATAGATCAGCTACCTATTCTTTTGGTTCCAAACACCTCTAACCGAATTGGGGAGGAAATGTAATGCTAGTGACTAAAAGTGATCTCGAACAAGTACTAGGCGAAACGTTAGCTAGAGGCGGTGATTTTGCAGAAATATTCTTAGAACGACGGCGTAGTAGCACCGTTGGTTTAGAAGCTGCCCGGGTGGAAAAAGTTCATTCTGGGTTAGACCAGGGGGCAGGGATACGGCTTTTAGCTAAAGATACTTCTATTTATGTATACACAAACGATATTTCTCTCCCTGGTTTAATGAAGGCAGCTGCTACTGCTGCGACAGCATTAAAACAGAAACGTTCTGATCCCACGGTAGTGCCTTTGACAACCCCAAAATTGGATAGTAAAGACGGGGTTGATAACCGCGTAGATATTGAAGACCAGGTAAAATTAGTGCAGATAGCTGATAAAGAAGCCCGCACAGCTGGTGATAAGATTAAACAAGTGCTGGTTCGCTATGGCAATTTAGTTCAAGATGTACAGATTGCCAACTCTCTTGGCAAAATGGTAATGGATCATCGTAATCGCCATACAATGATTGTCCATGTGGTGGCAGCCGAAGGCAATATAGTACAAACCGGCTATGAATCATTGGGGACGTGTAATGATATTTTTTTGTTTACGCCGGAACAAGCACAAAAGCTAGCGGCCATGGCTACCCGCCGGGCGTTGATGCTAGTTGGCGCCCGACCGGCACCAGCTGGACGTATGCCGGTAGTGTTAGCTGGTGAGGCTGGGGGTACCATGATACATGAGGCCTGTGGACATGGTTTAGAAGCAGATATTGTAGGGAAAGAAATGTCTGTGTATGCCGGGAAAATAGGACAACAGGTGGCATCGGAACTGGTAACAGTAGTAGACGATCCTACATTACCAGGCAAGTATGGTTCGTATGCCTATGATGACGAAGGCACACCGGCCGAAAAAACAGTGTTAATTCGTAATGGAGTGCTGGAAACCTATATGTATGATTTGGAGTGGGCACGTCGCCAGGGAGAATCTTCGACCAGTAACGGTCGGCGACAATCGTTTCAATTTCGTCCCATACCACGAATGAGCAATACCTATTTAGCTGCCGGGGAAACAGCACCGGAAGAGATAATTGCTCAAACTAAATATGGTCTGTTGGTTAAACGTATGGGCGGTGGACAAGTTAATCCCACTACAGGTGATTTCGTGTTTGATATAGCCGAAGGTTATCTAATTGAACAGGGACAGGTGACTAATATGGTACGAGGTGCAACTTTATCCGGCAATGGCCCTGAAGTTTTGCTCTCGGTTGATTTGGTAGGGACTGACTTGGGCTTTGGGATCGGAACATGCGGCAAAGACGGGCAAGGTGTACCTGTTTCTGATGCCCAACCCACCATACGTATACCGGAACTGATTGTAGGTGGTTTGCTATAGGGGGTGAAAAGATGAAAGAGGAAAACATTGTCCGAACTGGGCTGAAATTGGCAATGGCAACTGGGGCTGAAGCTGCTGAGGTTTATTTTATGAAACGGGATAATCTAACCATAGAAGTACGCAGCGGTAAGCTGGAAACCATGCAGCAAAGTTGCGACCAAGGATTAGGCCTGCGAGTGGTGAAAGCGGGAAGTATAGGTTACGCCTTTACTTCTGATTTAAGTCCAACAGCATTAAAAGATACTGCCGAAGCGGCTGTAGAAAGCGCACAGTATTCGAGTCTTGATAGCAGTGCACAATTACCACCGGCTATGCGTTTTGATTCATCTTTGGTGCAGTTTGACCCTCATCTGGCTAAAACGCCGCTGGAAGCCAAGATAGATCTGGCTCTAGCCATAGAGCGGTCTGCCTTATCTTACGATAAGCGAATTACTAAATCAGAACGTGCAGCATATGAAGAAAATGACTACACGGTTCTTGTGGCTAATTCTAATGGGGTGCAAGTAGACTACCGCAATAATTTTTGCGGTGGTTATGTATGGGTGGTAGCGGAAGCTGACGGTGATACTCAAACAGGCTCTAGCTTATTGTATGCTACCGAACTGGCGAAGATAGATCCAGTTATTATTGGTCAGGAGGCAGCCCAGGAGGCGGTGCGCCTTTTAGGAGCCAAGCCAATACCCACTCAAAAGTTAGCTCTAGTATTGCCGCCTCAGGTGGCAACGGATTTTCTCCATATTTTGGCTGCTGCTCTTACAGCAGAAGCTGTTCAAAAAGGGCGCTCTCTCTTTGCCCACCAATTAGGAAATCCTATAGCAGCACCTACAGTTACTATTATCGATGACGGTTCGTTACCAGGGGGTATCAACACAGCCCCCACCGATGGTGAGGGAGTACCTAGCCAACGCACGGTTTTGGTACAAGATGGCATTTTGCAGACCTTTTTACACAATTTCTATACCGCCCAGAAGGAAGGGACTGTCTCAACTGGCAATGGTGTTCGTTCCTCATTCAAGACTACACCAGAAGTAGGTCCAACTAATATGTTCTTTGCTCCTGGTACAGTCAGTGAGGATGAATTGATTCAAAGTGTGGATAAAGG
This sequence comes from Bacillota bacterium, assembly GCA_012516165.1. GTDB lineage: Bacteria > Bacillota > DTU030 > DUMP01 > DUMP01 > JAAYWY01. Next base: position 11,186 of record JAAYWY010000070.1, on the reverse strand, counting down.
ACTTTATGTCTTTGACCTTATGGGAACTCATACAGCCAACCCCATATCGGGAGATTTTTCCTTGGGTGTTAGCGGAGTGCTGATCGAAAAGGGCAAGTTTACCCGTCCAGTTCGACAAGTAGTTTTGGCTGGGAATATCCGCGATTTATTGAACCAAGTACAAGCAGTGGGGTCCAACTTGCGTTTTTACCTGGGTTTAGGGGCACCAACACTGTTGGTGGAGCCACTTACTATAAGTGGTAAGTAACAATAGTCGGAGTTCTTGTGCCCAGCCCGTTGTACAAAATATACTAAGCCGTCTTGGTTCAAAGAAGAGGTGACGGGATGGTGTTGACGCGACTCGAGCAGCTTAAATCCAAATTGGCAGCCCAGGGATTAGATGGTCTGGTGATAACACAGGCTAAAAATCGGCGCTATTTAAGTGGCTTTACCGGTTCTGAAGGTTTCTTGTTGGTATTGGTTGATAAATCGTATTTATGTACAGACTTTCGCTATATGGAACAAGCAGCGCTGCAGGCACCTGGTTGGGAAATTGTTAAGATCGATGCTGCCTGGTGGGAAACAATCAAGCAACTATGGCCCAAAGGACGCCAGCGATTAGGGTTTGAAGCCCAACATTTAATATATGATAACTGGAACAAGTTGACTAAAGTACTACCAACTGTAGATTTAGTACCTACATCGGGCCTAGTGGAATCATTGCGAGTCCAAAAAGACGAGCAAGAATTAATCTTACTTAAGCAGGCTATAGCATTAGCTGATAAAGGAGCAGCATACCTTCGCTCTAGCCTAGTTCCTGGTTATCAGGAACGAGATATAGCATTAGAATTGGAATTCTTTTTGCGCCGCCATGGAGCTGAGGGAGCTGCGTTTCCTTTTATTGTGGCTTCTGGAGTACGAGGGTCACTGCCACATGGGGAGGCTAGCGAGAAAAGACTTGAATTAGGTGAATTAGTTACAGTAGACTTTGGAGCAGTGTACCAAGGTTACCATTCTGACTTAACCAGAACGTTTTCTTTGGGATTACCCACATCCAAACAAAAAAGTATCTACGAAATAGTGTTAGAAGCACAGCTAAAAGCTATCGCTGCTGCCGGGCCAGGGGTTCCCTGTGCTTATGTGGATCGAGCAGCCCGAGACGTAATTGCGAAAGCAGGCTATGACCAATACTTTGGTCATGCTACCGGTCATGGTGTAGGGCTAGCTATCCATGAAGAACCACGTTTATCACCCCAAGCCAGCGATATCCTTTTACCGGGTATGGTAGTTACAGTAGAGCCAGGAATCTATCTGCCCGGTTGGGGCGGAGTTCGCACCGAAGACGTAGTGTTAATTACAAAACAGGGTGCAGAAGTTTTATCCCAGGCACCTAAAGAAACATTTGTTTTGTAGGAGGGTTTAACAGATGATTTCAAGTAATGATTTCCGGACAGGACTTACCATTGAAATTGAAGGCGAAGTCTATACCGTGGTTGATTTCCAGCATGTGAAACCTGGTAAAGGAGCGGCTTTTGTTCGTTCCAAATTGAAAAACGTACGCACTGGGAGCGTAATTGAGCGTACTTTCCGCGCTGGCGAGAAAGTGGAAACCGCGCGTATTGACCGGCGGGAAATGCAGTACTTATATTCAGCAGGCGATAGCTATACTTTCATGGACACTCAAACTTTTGAACAACTCACATTGACTTCGGAACACCTGGGAGATAACCTGAAGTTTATAAAAGAAAACATGATTATTACAGTATTATTATATGATGGCAACATTTTAGGTATAGAACTGCCAAACTTTGTTGATCTTAAGATTGTAGAAACTACGCCTGGTGTCCGTGGTGATACCGTTTCAGGGGCTACTAAAGCAGCTAAACTGGAGACTGGGGCTACAGTTCAGGTGCCGTTGTTTATAGAAGAAGGCGATGTTATACGTATCGATACTAGGACAGGAGAATATCTTACTCGAGCTTAAATGAAAGAAGGAGGCGGAGATAATGAGCAGATTGCAGCAGAAAGTGGCGTATTTGAAAGGGTTGGCAGAAGGATTGGGGATGGAAAAAGCCAGCCGTGAGGGTCGGGTGTTAACAGAAATTATCACTGTATTAGACGACATAACCGACGAATTAAAGCGTTTACAGGAAGCACAGCAGGACTTGCAGGAGTACGTAAGTGTATTAGATGAGAGTATAGGTGAACTAGAGGATGATTACTGGGGTTGGGATGACGATGAGGATATCTATGATGAAAACGACGACGATGACGAGTTTGTGGAGTTAGAATGTCCTCAATGTCATGGGAAAGTATATTTTGAAGAAGATGTCTTAGATGATGACAACATCGGCCAGATAACCTGTCCTCAGTGTGGTGAAGTTGTTCTAGATCTTGGTGATACAATAGATGATGAGGAGCCTGAAATTACCTTGCCAACAGAAGATTAAATTGTCCACCGGCTTGGACCTGCAACAAAAGTTGCAGGTCTTTTTGTTTCTCCTTTGCATAAAGATGGTAATGGGACAACATGGGAGGGAAATGCAGTGCCACCCAGAGCACCGAGTCTAATTCTGAAAGAGGAAGTTATTCCTTACTTAACTTTTTCTCTCCAAGATCTTTTGTGCCGGTTACCGACAGAATTAAAAGACAATCTTCTGGAAATTAGATTGCGAGTGGGGCGTCCGGTGATGTTAGTTTTCAGCGACATGGATATGGTGCTTCCTGGAAGTTCTAGTTTATCTCGACCAGAAATGGAACAGTGTATGCAGCTTATTACTCAATCGTCTGTATATGCGCGTGAGGAGGAGCTGCGTCAAGGCTTTATCACGCTTCCTGGTGGGCACCGTGTAGGCTTAGTAGGCAAAGCTGTTTTAGAAGACGGGCGTATCCGGACTTTAAAAAATATTAGCAGCTTAAACATTCGATTAGCCCGCCAAGTGGTGGGGGCAGCTGATAAGGTAGTATCTTACCTGGTACAAGACGGTAGCTTTATTAGTACATTGTTAGTATCTCCACCAGGTTGCGGTAAGACTACGCTTCTTAGAGATCTTATTCGTCAACTCAGTAGTGGTATTCCCAAACTGAATCTCAAGGGCCATAAGATAGCAGTAGTGGACGAGCGTTCCGAGATTGCAGCTTGCTATCAAGGAATGCCTCAAAACGATGTTGGCCCCCGAACAGATGTTTTAGACGGTGCTAAGAAGGCGGAAGGTATTATGCTGGTCTTAAGGTCAATGTCACCGGAGATTATTGCCACCGATGAAATAGGTTCATCTGCAGACGTTGTAGCTTTAGAAGAAGCATTGGTAAGTGGTGTGCGGTTAGTGGCAACTGCTCACGGTGATGGCCCGGATGATTTGCAGGAGCGTCCGGTACTACGAGAACTTCTGAAACACGGATTATTTGGTCGTATTGTTTTTTTGAGCATGGCCAAAGGACCAGGCACCATAGAGGCTGTTTTTAATGGCCAAGACTTAAAACCTATGTTTATAGAACATTTGTCCATTGGAGGAGGCCGCCATGATATTAAAACTTCTCGGTGCCTTAATACTGATATTTGCTACGGGTAATATTGGATTTACTATGGCTCGCAGTCTAAAAAGACGGGTTTTACTGTTGTCACAGCTGCAAGGACTACTTCAGTTTTTAGTTACGGAAATAGATTTTGCCGTAACCCTACTGCCGGAAGCATTAATAAAAGTAGGCGAATCTATGGGTCCAGAAATAGATCATTTTTGTCAAGAAGTGGTAAGCAGTTTGCAATTGGGGTTGCCACTGTCTATAGCTTGGGAAAGGAGCCTATCCACTTTATCCGATATTACTTCACTAAGTGGAGATGATACAAAACCGCTCAAGGCTTTAGCTCCTGTTCTTGGCCTTTCTGATCGAAAGGACCAACTACGACATCTGAAGTTGGCACAGGAACATTTGAGACAAAGAGAGGTTAAGGCAGAGCAAGAAGCCAACCAAAACCAGAAACTATGGTGTTATCTAGGTGTTTTAAGTGGACTTGTAATAGTGTTGATCTTAGTTTAGCTAACGGGTGTGAGGGGGAGGAAAATGAATATCGATCTTATCTTTCAAATTGCTGGTATCGGTCTCCTTGTTTCTATTCTTAATATAGTACTAAAACAGGCCGGGAAAGAAGAACAGGCTCATATATTGGCGTTAGTGGGCGTAGTAATAGTCTTATTACTCATTATACCTACTATTAATCAATTGTTTTTGACAATTCGATCGGTGTTTCATCTGTAAAGGTAGGGATATAAGAATGGAAATTGTGCGCGTGTTAGGAATAGCGCTGATCTCTGCCTTACTTATAGTTTTATTACGGCAGGAACACGAAGAGTTAGCTTTATTACTTGGCTTATTGGTAGCAGCTTTGATTTTTTTGTTTGCTGTTACACGGTTAGAAAGCATTGTTGTTATATTACAATCCTTAGCTCAACACACAGGGGTAAGTCCCCAATATTTAACTCTCATCCTAAAAATTATCGCTATTGCCTATATTGCTGAATTTGGCTCACAGATCTGTAGAGATGCTGACCTGGAAGCGTTAGCAGGTACAGTAGAATTAGCAGGGCGAGTGATAATTTTACTACTTTCAGCTCCGATTATAGTTACCATCTTCAATTTAGTATTGAAACTATTGCCTTGAGGTGAAGTGTATGAACTGGCGGCTCTTTTTATCCATATCACTTTTACTCATGTTGTTGTCGGTTCCAGTACGAGCACAGGAAATAGAGGTCCCTGATGTGGACCTATCAGCTTTGCAAAACACAGTCAACGCCTTAGAAATTGAATGGAAATCTTTTCTACCAGACTTAAGCCTCAAAGGCCTTTTGACCGAAGCCCAAAGTGCTCATGGCTTTGATTGGCGAACATTGACGCAAGGGCTAACACGTTATTTTTTTCGTGAAGTGGTAGCCGGATCTAAATTGCTAGGGCAACTATTAATTTTGGTTGTGTTTGCTGCTCTTCTTTCTACCTTGGAACAAAGTTTTCCTGTGCAAGGAGCAGTGCGAATGGCTCAAGCGTTGATGTTTATTATGGTGATAACAGTAGCTATACAAAGTTTCCATGTTGCTCTAGCGACTGGGAAAAATGCTATAGATAATATGGTTTCTTTTATGCAGGCACTACTTCCTATTTTGTTTACCATGTTAGCAGCTTGTGGTGGCATAGCCAGCACAGCGGTTCTGCACCCATTCTTACTTGCTACCATTACAATTCTAGGAACGGTCACTCAGGATATCATTTTTCCTTTACTTTATTTAAGTACAGTACTTAGTTTGGTGACTTATGTAGTGCCAGAAGTTAATGTTGGCCGATTAGCATCTTTTATATCTGGCGCCTGTATTACTTTGTTGGGATTGGTGCTATGTGCTTTTGTAGGAGTTAGTGCTGTGCAGGGAGCGACGGCAAAAGTGGCCGATGGTGTGTCTATTCGCAGTGCTAAGTTTTTGGCGGCATCGTTTGTCCCAGTAATTGGGAAGCTGTTTGCTGATGCCCTCGAGGCTGTAGTGGGTTATTCAACCATATTGCAGACAGCCGTTAGTACAGTAGGAATGCTGTTGTTGCTTCTTATTTGTGCTTTTCCTTTGCTTAAAATCATGGCGTTGATTGTTGTTTATAAGCTGGCGGCTGCCTTAGCCGAGCCTATCGCTGATACCCGTGTTGCTCGTTGCTTAGGTGGATTAGGAAACAGTTTAGGCCTTATATTTGCTACGGTAGGCGTTGTAGCCCTGTTGTTTTTCTTAGCATTGACTGCTTTGGTCGGGATTGGTAGCTTACCATGGGGACGAGGTGGGTAAAACAATGAGTTGGTTACAAGATTGGGTACGCACCATCATTATTTTAGTCCTTTTTGCCGGGTTTCTCGAGTTGTTATTACCATCAGGCAATATGAAGCCTATAGTACAAGTATTGATGGGGCTATTTGTCATATCATTACTTTTAGGCCCGATCACATCAGTGTTAGGTTATATTCGCCAACAACCGGAAATGCCTCTGCCAACTGTGGTTGTAGCGGATACAACTACTGTGCTAGCGCAAGGTGACCAACTCCGAGAAGAACGATTAGAACAAGTTTTGGCTGAGTACCGATCAAGTGTGGCCAAGCAAATTAAGGCATTATTAAAACTAAAAAATGAAACGGTGGAAGCTGAAATAATGGTAAACATAAGGAGCGACACCAACAAAGCTGACTTTGGACAATTGTCTTCAATACAAGTGAGCCTGCAAACTTACACAGCACAGGGGGAGCTAACTGATACCGACACTTTGGCGGCCTTTTTAGCCGATTTTTATGGTTTGGATAGGGACAAGGTAACCGTAACTTGGGCTAACTAGTGAATGCAAATGAGGAGAGTGATCGTAATGTTTGAAGAGAACAAAGAACTGTATAAAGGAAAGCCTAGCGGTCGTGCAAACTGGCGGTGGCTAAATATTGACCGTCAAACTTTAGTGAAGCTGGGATTACTGGCTTGTTTAGGTATAGTGCTTATTGTTGTTGGACAATTGGTAAAGAGTCCGGCCCCAGCAAAGTATCCGTCTGATTTAGCACCTATTACTACTGCTGTAGTCGATACACCTGTTTTAGAAGGACCTTTTTCCTACCAGCAGTTATTAGAACAGCAGTTAGCCACCACCTTATCTCAGATACAAGGGGCGGGGCAGGTTGTAGTTCAGTTGAGCTTAGAAGGAGGTAATCGAGTCTCTTATGCTACTAACCAGCAAGAAGAAGTAAGAACCACAGAAGAAAAAGCATCAGCGGAGACAGTGCGAGTAAGTGAAGAAAAACGCAGTGAAATACAATTAGTTATGGCCCGGGAAGGAGGATCAGAGCGACCAATAGTGGTAGACGAAAACCTTCCTACTGTACGCGGTATAGTAGTAATTGCTCAGGGCGCTGCTGATCCTACAACCAAAGAAGAACTTAGCCAAGCAGTACAAGTTCTTTTAGGATTACCAGCTCATAAGGTAAAAGTTTTGGAAAGGGAGGGTTAGTTATGCATTGGCGGGTAAGCAGTGCGACGGTATGGTTATTAATTTGTGTAGGTGTGTTAGTGGCTTCGGCGCTCTATCTTCATAATCAGCAAGTAGTTAAAGATAATAGCCATCTTCCTCTCCCTCCTGAAAAGGATGAGGAATCCAGTTTATTGAGCGAACAATTAAATTCCAAGGAGCAGCGTCCAGAAGCTCGTCGGCAGGATTTCTACGTAGAGCAGAGGTTGGAGCGAGAGCGCGTTCGTAGCCAAAAGATTGATACCTTACGAGAAATAATACACAATCCTGCTACGGATGAGGAAAACCGCAAAGAAGCCCATGCCCAGTTACTTCAGATTACAGAAGAGCTAGCCACGGAGGTAGAAATTGAAGCCCTGATCAAAGCCAAAGATTTTCCTGATGCATTAGTATATCTTCATCCGGATTCAGTACATGTTTTAGTAAAGGTGCCAGAACTTTCGGCAGAGCAAGCAGCTCAAATCGGTGACATTGTTAACAAGAGCTTAGGATTACCGTTGGATAAGATCATTATCGATACACGGCCTTAAATTCGTTGTAAGCCTGTACCAATTCTGCTATAATGAAGAAACAGAAGAAGGCAAGGGGGAGATCATTTTGGATAAACTACCAGATGAGGTCCAAATTGTTGATCCTGAGAATGATCTGGGAACCGTAAAGATTGCTGATGAAGTGGTAGCTATTATTGCTGGTTTGGCAGCTACTGAAGTACTAGGTGTAGCTGGTATGAGTGGAGGGTTGGCTGGCGGAATTGCGGAAATCCTAGGCCGTAAGAACTTGACCAAAGGAGTCAAAGTGGAAGTAGGCGAAAAACAGGCAGCGATAGATTTATTTCTGATAGTGGAATATGGTGTTAAGATTCCGGAAGTAGCATGGCATGTGCAAGAAAATGTCAAGAAAGCCATTGAAAGCATGACTGGATTAGATGTGATAGAAGTTAACATTCATATTCAAGGCGTAAAGATCGCTGGTGACGAAAAAGAAGAAGAGACCCGTGTTAAGTAGGGGGAGTGAGTCTGTGAGCACCGGGGATCGTCTGTTGTTATTATTGGTAGCAATTTTTCTTATGGCTATAGCTATTGGTGCAGTAATGTTAGGATTAAATTTTGGACTGGCCGTAAATGCTGCCTACTCCTTGTTACAAGAGTTTTTCTTTGGCCGGTGGGAAGCAGCTCTGGTTGGTGGTGTGATTTTGCTCATTGGTTTGCGGTTAATTTATCTCGCTTTAGCTGGCCGCAAACCACTGGGGGCTTTGGTTACCCGCTCAGAATTAGGAGAAGTGAGCATCACTGTGCCTGCTGTGGAAAATCTTGTTAAGCAGACGGCGGGACAAATAGAAGGGATTCGGGAAGTTAGGCCTACTGTTACCGCGCGGACAGACGGTGTTGCAATAAGACTTAAAGCTTGGGTTGAGAAGGACATTAACGTACCGGAGTTAGCAGTCCAGATTCAAGAAACGCTTAGGTCGCACTTAAAGGAAGTAGTTGGATTAAATACTGCTACCATCAATGTCGAGGTACAAGACGTGGGCTCCGAACAAACCCTAAAGCCACGCCCGGCTCGCTGATTGGGGAGGGAAGAGCATGCGCAATTTTTGGCTGGAATTGCTAACCCGACATGGCGGCAAATTGGTGTTTACTGTTTTAGGATTAGTTTTTGGCTTAGTGGTTCTTGAGAAAGGCTTTTTTGCAGCAGTTTTTCTTGTGGCCTGTTTAGTATTAGGCTATCTTCTGGGTAAGCGAGTGGATGAAGGAGAAAGCTTGTCTTGGTTGTGGGAAAAGTTATTTCCGCCTCACTGAGGGGAAGGAGCGATGTAGTTGGGTCGGCGGCAAGCGCGTGAAGCTGCTCTGAAGACTCTTTTTCAGGTTGAGTTAGGAGGAGCTCAACCTGATTTTGCTTTGCAGCAGATAATGTCAGAAGACAAGTTATCCAATTTAGAAATCGATTTTGCCCGGCAACTAGTGGATGGAGTGCTAATACATCAGAGGGATTTGGATAAAATTGTGACCGAACTAAGTCCTGAGTGGAGCCTAGAACGTATGGCTACAATAGATCGTCTTATTTTAAGAATGGCAGCCTATGAGTTACTGTATTCATCGGGTATCCCGGTAGCAGTAGCCATTAGTGAGGCAGTGGAACTAGCTAAGTTATACTCCACCGCCGAGTCGGGTCGCTTTGTCAATGGCATTCTTAGTTCAATAGCCAAACTCAAATCAGAAAAGGATGACTAAAACAAGTGACAGAGGTGATACTAGGATTGGACAGCAGCTGCTACACTACTTCTGTAGCAGCGATCTCACAAAAAGGAGAAGTGGTGGCTGACTGGCGCAAAGTCCTACAGGTTAAACCTGGAACTATCGGTCTCAGACAACAAGAGGCTTTATTTCAGCATTGGCAGAACCTTCCATGCATTTTGCAGAACTTTAAGACAGTGCCAGATTATCAGGTGGTAGCCGTTGCTTATAGCCGCCAACCTACAAATCAACCTAATTCTTATTTGCCGGTGTTTACTGCTGCTGCTAGTATTGCTCAGTCTTTGGCAGCGGTGCTAAACGTACCGGCCTATTCGTTTTCACACCAGGAAGGGCATTTGGCAGCGGGACGGCTAGGAGCTCAGGGACCCTTTGTTCCTACTTTTCTTGCTGTTCATTTATCTGGGGGAACTACTGAGTTATTGTTGGTACGCGATAGACCACCTGGGTTAGAAGTATCGGTTCTTGGCCAGACTTTAGATCTGAATGCTGGACAGTTTATTGATCGGGTGGGTGTAGCGGCTGGACTTCCTTTTCCTGCTGGACAGAGCTTAGAAAAGTTAGCTCTAACTAATTCGGGTGGTGTACAGCTACCGACTATACCTTCTTATACGGATGGCTATAACATTAGTTTTTCTGGTCCGACAACGGCAGCCTTACGATTGTTATCTCAAGGTAACAACCCAGCAGCAGTAGCGCAGGCGGTGTTTCGTTGCATAGCCAATTCATTGGAAAAAATACTGCGAAAAGCTATGGCTGAGATAGGTATTTATAATATTTTGTTAGTAGGTGGTGTAGCAAGTAATAGTTTTATCCGGGAGCGGCTGCGTTGTCGTCTAGAACACCCAGCAGTTGGAGCCCATTTGTTTTTTGCATCGCCTGAACTAAGCATTGACAACGCTGTGGGGGTAGCTCATCTCGGTTACTTGGCAGTAAGGAGAAAAGATGCATGAGACCACTTCCGGCTTTAGTATATACTGTGACGGAGTTAACTCAGCTAGTCAAAGAGAATATGGAAGATGATCCCCGGTTAGATGGTATATGGGTTCGGGGAGAAATTGGTACCTTTAAGTGCCATTCATCAGGCCATGTTTATTTTACCCTAAAGGATAGCAAGAGCCTACTGCGCTGCGTGATGTTTCGTAGCTTTGCTGTTCGGCTTCGTTTTCAGCCTAGTGCAGGACTGATGGTTTTGGTATTAGGTCAGATAGGAGTATATGAACGGGACGGTGCCTATCAATTATATGTTCGCGAACTACAGCCTGATGGACTGGGAGCAGAGTATCTGGCATTAGAGCAAAGTAAACAACGGTTAGCTCAGGAAGGATTGTTATCACCAGAACGTAAACGACCTTTGCCAGCGCTACCTAAAAAGGTAGCGGTAGTGACATCACCGGTGGGAGCTGCTTTGCAGGATATTATAGCTGTAGCTCGGCGACGTTTTGCTGGGATTGAAATACTTCTTTGTCCGGTCTTGGTACAAGGTGCTCAGTCCCCCAGGCAAATTGTACAGGCCTTGAGACGATTAAATCAATTGGCTGGTGTTGATGTAGTTATCCTGGCGCGGGGCGGTGGAAGCCGCGAAGACCTATGGGCGTTTAATGATGAACAGGTGGCGCGACAAGTAGCTGCTTCCAAGGTGCCTCTGGTTAGTGCGGTCGGACATGAAGTAGACTATACGTTGGCTGACTTAGCAGCTGATGTGCGGGCTCCTACACCATCGGCTGCGGCTGAACTAGTATTTCCCGACCGGCGACAACTAGAGAAAGAGCTGTTTTATTGCTCTAGGCGGCTGGATGAAGCCTGGAATCAATACCTTTTCCAACAACGCAATTTGTTGCAAGCGATAAAGGATCGCGAGCTTTGGTCTAAACCAGCTACTTTACTAGCAGAGCGCCAGCAAGCATTGCAGTACAGCAAAGGTTT
>JAAYWY010000069.1 GCA_012516165.1 Bacillota bacterium | reverse complement strand
GGCCCGCCTATATCTTTCTTAGAATCTTTTCGTAATCAAATTCGTTATTGCTGATAATCTCAAGCTCTTTAGCTTTGATCATCTTTTTAATACGCTGGGCATACCACCAGTCACTGACGCCGATCCGATTGTCATTCATTATGGTTCCAATAAGTTTTGCTAGTTTGAATTCTCCCTGAGGAATGTGAGCCCGGATTAAGTGGTCGTAGAAATCTTCGGGAACACTCATAAGCTTGCCATTTACTACTGCCCGCAAAGGAGCATTTTGTCTTTTAAGCTCCTGCCATTCCATAGCTATGGCCCGGCGCTCAGCCGGTGTAATTTCGGTCTCTAGCGTCAGGAAGCGATAAAACTCCCCCGGCGCAACCTCGCCCCAATTTGAGTAACGGCGGACCGAATTGTCGGAGTCGGTCACATAGTGGGGCAGTTTAATGCCGCTCGCTTTGCAGTGGCAATTTTGCAAGAATGCGTTTATACAGTAAAAGCCGCAGGCTTCCGCCGGGGCATCGCTCCACCACAAGCGGATCGTCTCACCGTTTTCGGCTGAGTTCTTCAACCTATGTAAATCTTTCAAGCTGGTTTCCCACCACTGTTCCCGCATTTTTAAATTATCCTCTTCGCTGGGAAAGAAGCCGACGAACATAGTAAAAATGAAATTTCTTCTGGTCTCGCTATCCACCTCGCCCGAAATATCACTGATGTCAAGGTTAAAGGTAAATCCAATGACATCCTGTGAAGTACCCGGCAAGGCCTGCCCCCGACACATTTTTTCTATCACAGCTGTCGGCGGCGCGGAGCCAATAATGCCGATAGATACCGCTGAATTCTCATTTCTGTTAAAGTTTTTAGCTGCTTTCAGCGAGCCCTTGACACTATCGCTAAATACCACTTCAAGCAATTATATTATCTCCTTTCTATATCCCCAGTGAATACAACCTGGTTGCTCGACTGTTATGGCGCAGATATCAACACCTCTTCAATTTCCACGGCTATTGGGGGATTCCTTCATCTCAAAGTATTTATCCAAATAATTTCCATCCCCCATCCTCTCTGTCTCAATCTCCCTATTAATTGGGCTTAGTAAAATATAATACTTGACATTGTCCTTTTCGCCAGCATAAAGATATGCATCAGGAACTAAACGAGTATGCTTCAATCGAAGTGCAATAATTGACTTATCCTGTAACTCATAAATATTTGTATAGCCTTCTTCGGCAATAATGTCCTTTCCTTGGGTGTAAGAAAAATTGGGCTTATATACAACGAATATGACTATTGTAATGGCAATCAATAAGGGAGTGGACCAGCGCAACTTTGGATGGTCAGTGTTTATTTCTCTTTTCCAATCGATAAGTGTAATAACAATCCAGTTAGTCAACAAAATTTGGAGAAAACGAATATGAAACGCATCGGCATAAATAAAATGAGAAATCAAATACATGCCAGTTTTAACGAATATACATAACGTGATTTCCAGGATTAAAATTATCTCTTGATTCACCTGTTATTCCCCTTACCCTCAACAGCACAGAGGGACCAGCACAGAGGGACTGTCCCCTTGTGTTCCCGAGGGACCAGCACAGAGGGACTGTCCCCTTGTGTTCCCAATGCGTACTATTCAACCAATAAAAGACCGAAATGGTTTTGTTCTTCACCCTTTTCGCGTAGTGTATGAATTTCTAAGCCATTGGCACGGACGGTGGCAAAAACATCAATGCCACACGCTTCCATCGCCGGTACGGTTTGATCGGGGAAATTACAGCTCGTGGGATTACATTTGGAGCACTTCTTGCATGGCCCGCTGCCGAAAGCGATAACCTTATAATAACCATCCAAAAACAGCTCCCGCGCAACTTTGACAGCCAAAGGAGTAACTATGCTCATTTCATGACAGCGGAACAAAATCCCGTACTGGAAGCAGTCAATCATTTCTTTCGTCTGTTTCCAAGTGGGCGAATTGGGGGGACAGCAGTGGCTTTTACCATAAGTATCACAGCCAAATTGACAGCGATAGACTGTCCAAGCAGCAGTAGAAATAGTCTTTGTATCAATCTGGATAGCCAGATCAGCACCGCCCTTTTTCAGCATATCAAAATACTTTTCTATGTGAATACACATCCTTTACTCAAAAATCAAACTTAGAGCACTCAATCCAGCACAGAGCAGTACAGAGAGAGGGACTGTCCCCTTGTGTTGTCGGGTGTAGTCACCACATGGTAATTCTGAGTGAAAGAGGAATCTTATCTTCAAAGCTTGCTGGACAAATCCTGCCATTTTGGGTTTAAGCTCTCTACCAACTCGTTCTTCTTTTGCCTAGTCCATCCTTTTATCTGTTTTTCCCTTGATATGGCCGAAGTAATATCCGCAGTGTACTCAAAGTATACCAGCTTGTGTACATTGTATTTGGCTGTAAAACCTTTCACTAATTTATTTTTATGTTCATATATTCTACGCTCTAAATTGCTGGTAACGTCAGTATACAAGACCTTATTGTTCCAATTGGTCATCATATATACATAGTACATATCAACTACCCCTTTAAGATCCTTCGCT
>JAAYWY010000068.1 GCA_012516165.1 Bacillota bacterium | reverse complement strand
TTAAATAAACCAAAAAACATCTCTTGGTTTTCTGCAATAACATCTGCATATTTCTTTTCCACTACCGGATCTAAGGCTTCATCCATGTTTACTACTATATCGCCAACACTAGCACTATACACGTGTGGCTCAATGGATTTGGTGAGGGCCACGTTCAGCTTAGGAATAACTATGTGTTCTACTTTGTTCGGATTTAGGGGGCAGTGATATAGTTCTACATCGTAACCACGCTCCAGCGCTGCCTGCCCTACTTTGGCAATAAGCACTGACTTTCCTGTCCCCGGCTTACCAGCAATCACATATTTTTTCTTACAGGAACCAATAATGGTATCTAGGTGATCTACCATACCGTCTGGTGTAATGGCACGGGCAAATAGGTGACGATCCCGTCCAACATAGGCTGTCACCGGTTCGGCATCTAAGATATCGTGAATTATAGCCGCTGCCTTCTGATTAGCCCAGCCAAAATTCATTCCCTCGGCATTGGCTTCTTCCCAGTCACGGTAGATAATCTGGGCCGCTTTTAGGAACCGATAGGCCCTGGTAAAAGTACGACTGACCTCTTTGTTTAATGTTATTAGCTCTTTTTTGTGGGCACGAATCTTATCCTCATCCCAATAATTGCCGAAATACACGATTTCGTCCACTGCTCCCGGTAGCTTTGGATCTAATACGTGTGGAGCTGTTCCGTCAATAATAGCTACTCCCAGTTGAGGAAAAGCAATGCCGTCTAAGGAACCGTTGTCAGATGAGCAGCAATGAAACTCCACGTCAAAACCTTGTTCTACCAGCGAATCGGCTATAGAACGCATAAACGTGGATTTCCCTACACCGGGACCTCCTTTGATAATAAAGATCCGACTAGCATCAGGGGGAATAATGTAGTCATAAAAAGAATAAAAACCCTCTGCTGTGTTACAGCCGGGAAACACTTTTTTTATTCGGCCGCGGGCAGTCAATACATTCTCCTCCTTGTTTTACTGTTGTTACTAAAACCATTAACATCATATTAAGATCATCCCCTCAATGCTCCTTAATTACAAATAAAAACAGGGGGCCTATATGGCCTCCTATTAAACTTAAAAATAATCAATGCACTTATAACCAAAAAGTCTAGTCTTCTAGTCTATGGTTTAGTTCGAGAACCCCACCGGATTCACAAAAGAGCACGGTACTCCTACTAAACATTTGCCGCACACATCGGCTAATCCTACATCGCCAAAGCGAGACGCATTTTCCAGACACATAGCATAACACTTCTGGCGATCGAATAACTTCTTGTGCAAAGCATTGTTTACACACTTGTCAACGCACTTGCCACAGCTACCATCTAATTTATACAAACAGTACTCACCTTCTGCACGAGGTGTCGGTTTTATTTTCACATTAGTTACTATTGTCCCCACCCGGCCACAGCAACCCCGGGCAGTAATAAGCATATTATTGAGGCCAAATTTGCCCAAGCCAGCAATATAAGCTACGTGACGGTGGGACCAATCGCTGATTAGCTTGACTTTATCAAAATTATGTGTCGGCGGGATCAGCGCGGCCTTATAACCATGTCTCTCTAATTTACGGGCTAATGCCGCATTGAGATCAGAAATGAGAGTGTTGGTCTCTACATATGCCACCGCCCATGCACGCGAACTTTCTCTTCCTGGGATATTACTTTCGGCCACTAAGTGATTAAAGGGCAAAAAATAGGCAATGACTGTCTCGGCATCAGACAGAAAATCGGTGGGAACAGCATGGGATGGGCTAACTATTTGCTTTAACTTAGGAAATAGAAGGTCAGCAGCATCAGCATAGGCCACTAGTGGCGATAACCAGGTAGTACAGGTACCTTTTTTTAAGGAGTAGGAACGAACATAACCAGCTATGAACTTCTCGATTATTTCCTGCATGCCTCGTACCTCCTCGGCTACCTCTTTTCCTTTGGTATGGCACTGAAAGCTAGAACCCCTATCTGGTATAGACCAAAACTAAGCTATTCCTATAAAATGAAGCCTCCAAAACCAGAAAAAGCCAGCCGACTACAAACCTCCGCCTTCCTGTCTAATAGCTAAATCAGTATCTTGCCGCCACCTAATACATGCTCACCGTCAAGATACAAATCCGGGTTTTTGACGATACCGTCTACATGGATACCAGCGGCCACAGTACCACCAAAACCATTGTTGCTACCTAAAGCCACGTGCACTGTACCATACACCTTTTCATCTTCCAACACCACACCAATAATGCGGGCTCCTTCATTTGTGCCGATACCCAGCTCGGCTAAATTGCGGGCCAAAGGGTTATCTCCCAAAAGTGCCAGCAAACGTTCCTTGTCCGGTCCTTCCACCGCCACCAACTGTCCCTGAGCAAAAGTAAGCTTTAACGGCCCTTTTAATTCACCTAAACCAGCAAAGGAACCGTCTATAATGACCGTGCCTTCCGCCGTACCTTCCAAGGGAGCAATGAAAGCTTCACCGGCGGGGAGGTTGCCAAAGGCTCCTTTTGCTTGACACATTCCTGTGCAAGCAGCACCAGGACGTCCAGCCAAAGACATGGTAAGACAGCAACCGTCTTTTTCGATAACTGCTTCCTGAGCCGCAGTTAACCTGTCGGCGAGCTTATGGGCCAGCGCAGCTACTTTGGCATAATCGGCCTGCATAGCTCCACCACTGAATACATCTTCTCTAATGCCAGGCATAGTAGCTATTCTAGTCCCAGCAGCTGATGCTTCCTGACGAGCTTTTGTATGGCTCAGAGAATCACAAGTGGCAGCAATCACCACATCGGCTGTTGCCATGGCCTTTGCCACCACTTCGGCTGGCTCAGCTCCGCTTCTACCCGTAGGTTGCATGCGCATCAGTATAGTATTCGCTCCTAAATCAGTTCCAGCACTAAACAATGCATCTCCAATCGTTAATGTGGTTTCATCCACTACTATTAAAAGCTGCTCACCAGGTTTTAGTGCCATATTATACTCCAGTAACTTACGCGCGATAGCCAACATTTCTTGCTTCACCTTTATACCTCCTGGAATTTTGTAGCAACCGTTAGATCAGCTAGGATTGCTACTTTTAGATACTAATTTCGGCCCAAAAGCAATAAAATCCTTCCTATTAATGGTATAATTACAAGGAGGTGTTATTATGAGCTGTCTACAGCTTTTCTCCTTGGTTATCGCGTATCTGCTTGGCAGTTTTCCTGCAGGTTATCTTTTAAGCTGGTTAGCAATCAAAAAAGATCTATTCTCTATCGGGTCTGGCAACATCGGTGGGATGAATGTGCTCCGTAACGTGAACTGGAAAGCAGGTTTAGTCACGATTGCCTTGGATATCACTAAAGGGGCTACCGCTGCCCTTATTGTCCGTCACACCTTAGGGCCAAAGTGGGGCTGGCTAGCCTTACCTGCTGCTATCTGTGGACACAATTGGATGCCCTGGCTGGGATTTAGAGGCGGAAAAGGACTATCTGTTGGTTGGGGAGCATTACTTGTTTTAAACTGGCCGATAGCCATATGGACAGCAATATTACTTCTCTTATTATTACTCATCTTAAGAAACGATGATTTAGCCATAATGACCCTATGCCCAGCTTTCTTTCTATTATTGTTATTATTGGAAGGCTCATATCCGGTCTTAGGCGCTGGGGTTTTGGCTGCCTTGGAAGTGTTTATAAAAACGTTTACCCAAAAAAGATCCCTCAAAAACGCTATGCAAAAATAAAGGTGGTTGTCCCTACGACTAAAGTTACAGGACAACCACCTTAAACATTTTTCATCTTGTCATGCTACAGTTTCTAGCGCAACCAAGCAGTAGTCAGTATAATCAAAGCTAACACAAACCGGTAAATGGCAAATACCAGGTAACTACCTCGACGCAAATAATTTAGCAGAAAACGAATAGACAAATACCCTACTACTGCTGCCGTTACTATACCCACGATAAAGGGTAAATCCAACATAGCCAGACTAAGTTCCCGCAGTTTATAAAGAGCAGCCCCAGCAATAATGGGTACGGACAAAAGGAAGGAAAAATGTGCCGCTGTCTCCCGCTGCAGGCCGACGATGAGCCCGGTAGTCATGGTAATTCCCGAGCGTGAAACACCGGGAATAATGGCTAAGCCTTGGGAAATCCCTATCAAGATACTGTCTGTCCACGATAGATCTTCCAGTCGCCGTGTTTTTCTGCCGCGCATATCGGCCCACCATAAAATCAAACCCATAGTGGTTAGTGTACCGGCAATAAGCAACGGATGGCGAAAGATAGTCTCAGCCTGTTCCTCGAACAAATACCCTAACAAAGCACCCGGAACTGATGCTACTACTAAATACCAAAATAACCGACCATCCTGGCTGCGCGGCTGGGCTAAACCAAAATAGACAATCTCCAGTAACTCACGCCAAAAATAGACAATTACGGCTAGCATAGTGCCTAAATGTAATGCCACATCAAACATCAATCCATGGTCGGGCCAATGGAACAACCACGGCACCAACACCAAGTGAGCCGAGCTAGAGATGGGTAAAAATTCTCCTACACCTTGTACAACACCCAATACCGCAGCTTGAAGAACATTCATATACTACTTACTCTCCTTGGTCTATACTGTCATTCCTTTTGATTCTAGCCGGATTAACAGCTTTTAGCAAGACACATTGGTACTTTGCTGCTGGATTTTCTTTATTCGCTGGGAACTAATGTAAGAATAGCTAACCACTTATTAATAAGAAGTTGGCACATCACTGAAAAAATGAGTCTTAGTGAATCGAGATATAAAGGTGCCCAAGTACAGGACGTACAAGGTAGCTTAGCTTTTTTCTTTTTTCCCCTTGACTTTATTACTTTAGTCTGCTAAACTAATAAATGTTGAAACCAGATATATATTTTGAGAGGGGAAGAGGTATACTATGAAATTTAGCAAACTATTTGTAGTAAGTTCTGTCGCTTTTATCTTGGCACTAGCTCTGGTAGTTACTGGCTGTTCTAAAGAGCCCACTTCATCTGCGTCTCAGAATGGACCTGTTGCAGAAGACACCTGGGAACGTATCCAGAAGGATGGTAAGATGGTTGTTGGTTTGGACGATACATTTGCGCCGTTTGGTTTTCGCAATGACAAAAACGAATTGGTAGGCTTTGACATTGATCTTGGCGAAGCATTAGCAAAACGGTTGGGGATAAAGATCGAGTGGCAACCAGCTGAATGGTCAGGGGTGGTTATGTCACTTAAGACTGGAAAATTTGATGCTATTTGGTCGGGCATGAGTATTACACCAGAACGTGAAGCGGAAGTGAATTTTACTACTCCTTACATCGGTAGTGCTCAGGTAATTGTAGTGCTGTCCGATAACACTGAGATCAAAGGCAAGGACGATTTAGCTGGCAAGGTAATCGGCACACAGCTAGGTAGCACCGGCGAAGTGGCCTGCAAAAAACTACAAGGACTTAAAGAATTAAAAACCTATGATGTTTATACTGAAGCCTTGAACGATCTTAAGACCGGCCGCCTAAACGCAGTAGTAACTGATGATATTACCGCTCGCTATTATTTTCAACAGCAACCTGGTACATTCAAGATTCTAGATGATATCCTCTCCTATGAACCTATGGGCATCGCTATTCGTAAGGAAGATGCTACCCTTTTAGATGTACTGAACAAAGAAATCCAAAGCATGATTGAAGACGGAACTTATAAGGCTATATCCGAAAAATGGTTCGGCGAAGACATGTCTCAGTTTCTTAACAATTAACTGCGGGAGGCGCTTGGCCTCCCCTTATCATGTGAGGAGGGCCCCGATTGGATCTTAGTTTTTATGCTACCTATCTACCTATTCTAGCTAAAGGTGCTTTGCTAACCATATCCTTGACAGTTTTATCATCTTTCTTTGGAACTATTTTGGGCTTAATCGCCGCCCTAGCACGTATCTCTAAAAGTAGTGTACTTCGCAAGATATCCTACTTTTATACCTGGGCCATTCGGGGAACGCCTTTGCTGCTTCAGCTTTATTTCATCTACTACGGGTTGCCCCAGCTAGGTATCAAGCTCGACGCTTTTCCGGCTGCGGCTATTGGTATGAGTGTTTGTGCCGGAGCTTATATTTCAGAGATCATCCGCGCTGGCATTGAATCTATTGACAAAGGTCAAATGGAAGCAGCACGTTCTCTGGGTATGACTTATTTACAGGCTATGCGGCGCATTATTCTTCCCCAAGCTTATCGGCGGCTCATACCACCCATGGGAAACGAAATTATTGCTCTTATGAAAGATACTTCTCTGGCATCTACCTTAGCCATGGTGGAGCTCATGCGCAGCGCTCGGCATATAGATTCGGCTACATTAAGATCTTTAGAAGCTTACGCGGCCGCTGGAATTATATATTTGGCTATGACGACTGTTTTAACGGTAATTTTTAGCCGGATAGAAAAGAAACTAGCTGTGTATGAATAGGCAGGTGAATGATATGATTCAAGCTGAAAATATTTATAAAAGCTTTGGTAATCTTACAGTATTAAAAGGTGTATCCATGACGATAAATACCGGAGAAGTGGTAGTGCTCATCGGACCTAGCGGCTCCGGTAAGAGTACGTTTTTGCGTTGTCTGAACGGGTTGGAACCCATTGACAAAGGCCGTATTGTTATTGGCAAATATGTGCTAGGCCCCCAACTAAAAAACCGCCGCTCCCGAGCTATTGATAAGGAACTAAACCTGGTACGTACCCGCCTCGGTTTTGTCTTTCAAAGTTTTAACTTGTTTCCTCACATGACAGCTCTAGAAAACGTTATGGAAGGGCCGATTACTGTCCTTAGACAATCTAAATTTGAAGCTCGCGATAAAGCTTTGGCCCTACTGGAGAAAGTAGGGTTAGCGGATAAGGCCAACTCTTATCCGGCCCATCTATCCGGTGGCCAGAAGCAACGTGTGGCTATTGCCCGCGCCCTAGCCATGGAACCGGAAGCTATGCTCTTTGATGAGCCGACTTCAGCTTTGGACCCAGAACTCGTGGGTGAAGTCTTGGCCGTGATCCGGGACCTAGCTGAAGACGGCATGACTATGCTTATAGTTAGTCACGAACTGAGTTTTGCTCGAGAAGTAGCCGATCGAGTAGTATTTATGGAAGATGGGCGCATCCTGGAAGAAGGCGCACCAACCCAACTCTTCGCTCATCCTAAAAAAGACCGCACCCGCAATTTTCTCCGCAGTGTGATCTAAAAGCACCGTGCATCGAAAAAGCCAGCCCGCTGACAGCAGGTTGGCTTTTTTCACTGTACACAAAAGCAAAAAACTCTGCTTTGTGAGCGGAGCTTAGAAACGCTCGAATGCTATGTTTACTAGCTTGAAGATTGAAGCAGGTAATCTGGGAAGCTACCGATCCTGCCTTGGTGGCCGTGGACCGAAATACTGGTAGTAGTGGCACTCGATGCGACCGTTGTACAGTTTGCGCCGTCTGGTAGCCGGCCGGTTGAACAGTTGTTCAAAATCTTTGTGGGATGTTAATATGAAAAAGGACCAGGTATCTAAAGGGGCTAGCACACGTCCCAATTCTTTGTAGATTTGTTCGGCCTCTTTAAGTTCGCCTAAACGTTCTCCATAAGGCGGGTTGGTAATAATGCACCCATACTTATAACGGTTGCTAAAATCGCGAAAATCTTGCCTTTGCCAGTGGATAACATCGGCTACGCCAGCCTGTTTAGCATGGTAGCGGGCCAAACTTAGAACGTCAGAATCAATGTCTGTTCCACGAATATCCATCGGTTCGTTAAACCGTGCCATGTCAAGTGCTTCTTCCCTGGCTCTTTGCCATTTATTACTGGGTATATTAGGCCAGTTTTCAGCAGCAAAATCCCGTTTTAGACCAGGAGCAATGTTGCGCCCAATTAAAGCAGCCTCAATGGGAATAGTACCAGAGCCGCAAAATAGGTCCCACAGTATCCGATTGCTTGTCCAGTGACTAAGAAGAATCATGGCTGCAGCCAAAGTCTCTCTTAGTGGAGCTTCTCCCACCAACTTCCGGTAGCCTCGTTTATGTAGTCCAGCACCAGATGTATCTATTGTTAAGGTCACCTCGTCTTTAAGAAGTGCTACTTCCACTGTATAGCGAGGCCCATCCTCTGGAAACCAGTTTAGATGGTATTTTTCTTTCATCTTTTCCACAATCGCTTTCTTAACAATGGCTTGGCAGTCCGGTACACTATATAAAGTAGAACGAATAGATTTTCCATTTACCGGAAAGCAAGCATTCTTGGGTAACCACTCCGACCAGGGCACAGCTTTCGTTCCCTGGAAAAGTTCCTCAAAAGATGTAGCTTTAAATTGGCCCATTTTCAGCAACAATCGGTCTGCTGTCCTCAGCCACAGGTTGCTACGACAAATAGCTGTCTCATCGGCGGCAAAGGTTACCTTGCCGTTTTCCACCGTTAAGTTCTTATATCCTAATTGTTTCAGTTCTCGGGCCACTACTGACTCTAAGCCAAAGGCCGCCGTGGCAATAAGCTCCACCTGAGCCATCTACGTCACCTCATATCTCTTTTTGCTCTAAACTTATTTAGATTCCATCCTTATGTCACTATATTTACCAAAACAGTGAGTGTTAAGCTACCTGATCATAGTTTTTATTATACTACAAAGTGCGCTAACATGTGTTTTACTATTATTATCCCACTCATATATAAACTTTGTATCGATGGCTTTCGGGATAATTGCGAGCCCATAACCCAAAATACTTGGCTTACTTTTTGAATCTACCACTCTAATAATTCTAAGCCGCTGCTATTGGGAAAAGCATTAAACAATCTGTTAATCAAAAATATTACGGGCACGAAGTGAAAATGCCTAACTAAAAAGACAGCTGGCCTTATGCCTACTGTACATAGCCAGCTGTCTTTGGTATACAATAAGTAATTACCTACCCCACGTAGCGGCCAGCAACAAAAGAAAAACAGTGGCATCCGTAAGCTTTTCTATATCCACGTATTCGTTAGACTGATGGGCAGTAGCCATTTCACCAGGGCCAAAAATAAGAAAGGGAATATTGGTACCCGGTGTTAACACAGCAGCATCGGTATAACCAGAGATTCCACCTACCTTAGCCTCTCGATTCCATAGTTCGCGACTAACAGTCTGGGCCAATCGCACTAGGTTATCACTTTCAGGCGTACTTACCGAAGGCAAATCTTTAATCACCTTAAGTTCAGCCCGAAAATCTTTATCAGCAGTGTGGGCCTGCTCTAGTTTTGTTTTTAAGGCTGTAACTATATCCTGATGAGAACGACCCGGCACCGTACGGATATCAAAAATAGCAGTACACCGATCAGGTACTACGTTGGTCTTGAAACCACCATTTAGGATATTTAGGCTGGCTGTGCCTTCGCCTAACAACGGATGTTTGTCGTCGCTGGGGCGAAAATATCGTAAATCAGCCAGCAAATCCAACATCTTTTCTACGGCATTGATACCCATATGGGGAGCAGAACCATGACTGGTTCGACCAAAAGTCGTGATTTCTACCCAGAGCGTGCCTTTTTCGGCGATAAACAGTTCGTTAGCACTAGGTTCAGCTATGATAATTCCGCCAACTCCTTTCAGTTGGCCTGTATTACGTAGAGTATGGGCTCCTAAATTATCCATTTCCTCCCCACAAGTAGAAGCTACGATTAAGTCTCCTGCTAATTCAATACCAGCTCTGTAAGCCAATATGGCAGCCATGGCCTCGGCCGCCACCCCAGCTTTCATATCAGAGGCACCTCGTCCCCACAAGCGGCCATCTTTTATAATTCCACTGTAGGGTGGATCTGTCCATGCCGACTCATCACCAGGCCCCACTGTATCTAAATGGCCATCATAAAGTAAAGACGGTGCCATGCCTGTACCAGGCAATCTCGTTACTATATTGGCCCGACCCCTGCTTTCTGGAATCAGCTCCGCTTTTAAACCCTCAGCATCATATTTTGATTTTAAGATCCATGCCGCCTGTTCTTCTTGTCCCGGCGGGTTAGGGGTGGGAGTTTTTATTAGCGCTTGTGTCAACTCAATTAGTTCTGACCGTGCCTGCTCCACCAAGCGGCGAGCTTCAACAGCAGTTAGCATTATCTTTCCTCCCCGTATACTTTGATTGGAAACACATTCTTGTCACAGAGCAAACCATGTTATTAGTTTACCCTGCCACAGTTAGTATAATTAGTTTACACCTGATTCAGGGTGTGTTGACAGGCAGTTGTCTCTATGCTATGATAAGCCAGACTTATAAGGTGCAAACCTCATCTCTCTTTGAGGTGAGGTAGAGGTTGCGGTGAACATGAGTAGCTTGGCCAAGCAGGGCAGCTATGCGGCCTGGCGAAAGGGAACACCGCCGAAGTGGTAGGTACGCACTGTGCCTTCCACTGGGCCTGGGCCAAATAGGTTCAGGACTGTCACTGGTTAGCTGGACCGTGGCTGACCAGTGGAGCGCTATCTCACGGAAAGGGGGATAATTTAGGGATGGGACTGTCCCACTTTGCTAAAACCTGCTTCCAAGCTTATTGATGGCGTCCCATTAGGGATACATTATGCAAGGAGGCAGATTTAATTTATGAGTTTACTTCAAGGAACAGCACAAATCAATAAACGAGGCCAGCTAGAAATTGGGGGCGTTAGTGTACCGGAACTAACCGCTCGCTATGGCACTCCGCTTTATGTGATGGACGAAACATTAATAAGAGAAAACTGCCGCACCTGGCAGCAAGCCGTGGTAAACCATGGCATAGTAGCGTACGCGGCCAAAGCCTTCTGTACCCAGGCCATGTGTCGACTAGCCGATCAAGAAGGGTTGTCGCTGGACGTTGTATCCGGGGGCGAATTGGCCACTGCTTTGGCAGCCTCTTTCCCTTCTGAGCGTATTTTTTTTAACGGTAATAATAAGAGCCTGGAAGAATTGGAATTGGCTGTTCAAAGTAAAGTTGGTCATGTTATTGTCGATAATTTTCTTGAGTTGGAGATGTTGGAACAAATAGCAGCTCGCTCGAGAAAAACCGTGGATATTTTGCTGCGTATTTGCCCTGGTATTGAGGCTCATACCCATGAGTATGTCCAAACAGGTCAACTTGATTCTAAATTTGGCTTTACCTTAGAAAACGGTCAAGCTTTAGCGGCAGTTGAAACAGCTTTAGCCCAGCGTCATCTGCACCTTTGTGGCCTACAATGCCATATCGGATCACAGATTTTTGCTCTGGACGGCTATGCTGCTGCTGCTCAAACTATGATTTCATTTTTTGCCACTATTAGAGAAAAAACCGGCGTCATCCTAGATGCACTGGACTTAGGCGGGGGTTTGGGAATACCTTATTTGCCTGACGATACACCCGCACAAGTTAAAGATCTGGTACAAACAGTCGTTGATGCTGTGCACAATTCCTGCCAGGCTAACAATTTTCCGGTACCGAAGTTGATTTTTGAACCAGGCCGCTCCATTGTTGGCCCAGCTGGGTGGGCTATTTATCGTGTAGGTGCACGCAAAGAGATTCCCGGTATCCGTACCTATGTGTCTGTTGACGGTGGCATGAGCGATAACCCGCGGCCAGCACTGTACGGCTCGCGTTACTATGCCCTCGTAGCAAATAAGGCTAATGCACCAGCCGAAGAAACAGTTACAATCGCTGGTAAATGCTGTGAATCAGGCGATATCTTAATCAAAGATATTGCTTTGCCACATCTTGAACCAGGTGATATTTTAGCTATGCCCAGCGCAGGTGCTTATCAATACTCTATGGCCAGCAATTACAACCGTCTTTGCCGACCAGCAGTGGTTTTTGTGCGCGATGGTCAAGCCTATGTGGTGGTAAAAAGAGAAACTATCGCTGATATACTGCGTAACGATATAATTCCCAGTACCTGGGAAAAAAGTAAAGAAAAATTGTCTGTAGCCCGCTAATCGACAACAATTTCGTTTTCTTGACATTGGTTTAGAGCCATGGTAACATAAAAGTCCAAAGGTCTTGAGTAACCTAAAATAGTGCGTAGGCTAGGTGACCGCGAGCATAGTGCCGTAAGGCCGTGTTCGAGGAAAGTCCGGGCTCCACAGGGCAGGGTGCTGGCTAACGGCCAGTGGGGGCAACCCTAAGGACAGTGCCACAGAAATGAAAACCGCCGCCTATAGGCGGTAAGGATGCAACGGTGAGGTAAGAGCTCACCAGCGGTCAGGTGACTGACCGGCTAGGTAAACCCCACCTGGAGCAAGACCTAGTAGGAGAAGGATGACGCTGCCCGCCGACTTCTCGGGTAGGTCGCAGGAGATGCTGGGTAACCAGTATCCTAGATAGATGGTCACCCACGACAGAACCCGGCTTACAGGCCTACGCACAAAGAAAAAGACAAAAGACGGCAAATGCCGTCTTTTGTTGTTAGTTCTCTTTTTTCTTAGAGAGTATCTGCTGAACCCTTAGACCGCGCCTGCTTTGGTCCGGATAACCACAGATGATTATCCGCCCTGGCTAAAATAAATACCATCAGCAAACAAGCTGTTATAGCAATGGCAACTGCTGTAAAAGTGGCTTTGATTCCAAATATATTTCCTATTTTCCCCAGTAACAGCGGTCCCGCTGCGCCTGACAATCGATTGGCAAACATTCGCACACCCATAGCTAAGCCCCGTTCTTCGTGGTCAGCCGCTTGGCTAGCCAAAGCCATAGATATAGGTTGGGCAATACCATAACCGGCGCCACCCAATCCTAAAACGATAGCCAACACTCCTAGCGATCTAAACAAAGGTGTAATGAGAGAACTAATTGCACAAGCTCCTATGGCCAAGAAAAGAACAGGAGCGGTTCCATAACGGTTTCGCCAACGGATAACAAAAGGGCGGATAGCTGCTTCCGCTGCACCTTGGACTGTAAGCAGCATACCGATCAAAGGAGTATCTAGGTTTATCTCATCAAAGTATAAGGAATAAAAAGTTGTTCGCATACTATATAAAAGTATTACACTAAAAATCACTAGTAAACTAATCATGAAGCTTGGTTTTTGTAGTAATGATTGTACAGATTCCCTTATGCTTGTTCTTCGTTCTAAAACTACAATCTGTGGCTTGGTTTCACAGACGCAAAAAGCCAATGGTATCATAAAAACAGTCAATGCAGCCGATGTCATAAAAAGCACATCATAACCAAAGTTCTTTGCTACCAAACCACCTACAGGTGGACCTACCAACTGCCCAACGCAGCAACAAAAACCATAAATTACATAATTTTTATATACACTAATTTCGTCTCCGGTATCAGCAATGGCCACTTGTGTGGCTACCGATTGAAGCACATGAAATAAGCCCAAGGCCGACAAAACCAGCGCCAAATAAAGTACTGCCCTAGACAGCAATAAAGCTACCGCACTTAGAACAATCCCAATGGAACTTACGATAAAAATTTTCCGTGTACCTACTCGATCACAGATAAACCCGGTGGGTATAGCCGCAATCATTGGCAAAACAGCATAAGCGGCCATTATTAACCCCACTGTCTCCGGGCTAGCGCCTTGCCCTTTGGCCACCAAAGCTATAAAAGGGGAAATCAAGTGCCAAGACACAAAATGTAGTAAAGCAACGGTACTAAGAACAATCATTTGGGTCATGGTTTTCTCCTTCGCCATTAGGTACTTTATTAGGTACTAGGAAGGCTCACTATGGGGACTTCTTGGTAGAAGAGTTACAGGTTTTTGCCTGTTCATCCAAAGCCTGATTGGCCAACTCGTCAGCACGGGAATTTTGTTCTCGCGGTATATGAGTAAAAGAAATGTGGTCAAACAAGGGAATCACATTACGGGCTTGATTATATAAAGGTAAAAGACCAGGATGACGGACTCGATACTGACCATTCATTTGCTTAACCAAAAGTTCGGAATCGCTGTAAATTGACACATCTTTGGCACCAATTCGCGCTGCTTCCTGTAGTCCTTTAAGCAGAGCTTTGTATTCGGCCACGTTGTTGGTG
>JAAYWY010000067.1 GCA_012516165.1 Bacillota bacterium | reverse complement strand
CGGTTGGCCCGTGTGCTGAACCAGAATTTCGTTTAACCGCTCCCGCGTCCGCATAATTTCCTTAGCATGAATAGCAATATCAGCTGCCTGCCCCTTTACGCCGCCCCACGGTTGGTGAATCATCACCCGAGCATTAGGTAAAGCAAAGCGTTTACCCTTGGTTCCAGCCGCTAGTAACACTGCTGCCATACTAGCCGCCATACCCATACAAATTGTGCTCACATCAGGTTTGATATACTGCATGGTATCATAGATAGCCAATCCAGCTGGGACTTCTCCTCCTGGAGAATTAATATACAAGAAGATATCCTTGTCTGGATCTTCAGCCTCCAAAAACAAAAGCTGAGCAATAACTGTATTGGCTACTGCATCATCAATACTGCTACCTAAAAAGACAATACGATCTTTAAGAAGCCGTGAATAAATGTCATATGCCCGTTCTCCTCGGTTAGTCTGCTCTACCACCATTGGTACTAGTGTCATATTGGCACCCCCTCTATTGTACTATAGGCTTTAATGGCATGTGAGAAGTTTCTCCGAATTGCCATGCCTTTACTCTTGGAACTTGACAAACCTAGTTATCAGAATCAGCTTCAGTTGCCTCGGCTTTAGATTCTTCTGTGTTAGCCGCTTCGTTAATTTCTTCTGCCTCGCTATCGCTAGGCTCCACTTCAGTAACTATTGCCTCTTGAAGTAAAAATGCTAATGCTTCTTCCCGAATTAAGCTATTTTCTATTACCTCTCGGGTACCATCTTCGGACCAACGCTGCTTAGCCTGGTCAGGATCTTTGAGCCCAGTGGCCAATTCATCCAATGCTGCCTCTACCTTTTCTGGTTCGACAGTAATGTTTTCTTTCTTGGCAATGGCATCTAATACTAACTCCTGCTTCACTGATTTAGTAGCTAGCGGGAAAAACTCCTGCTCTACTTTATCCTGTGTAGTTTCCTTAAGCTCACAATATGTCTGCAGTGTCAAGCCTCGATGCTCCAACTCATGGGCGAAATTGTGCAGCATGGTGTGAGCACGTCGCTTGATCATTATCTCTGGTACCTCTACCTTAGCTTGTTCTACTATCTGGTTTAGTAACTGTTCTTCCATTTTTTCTTGGACCTGTTGCTTTTTGGCTTCCAGCAAACGGCTTTCAATGTTAGTCTTTAGTTCTTCTAAGGTATTGAACTCACTTACATCTTTGGCAAACTCATCGTCTATAGCTGCCAAACGTTTCTTATGCACTTCTTTTACCTCTACATTAAAAACTGCTTCTTTACCAGCTAGCTCTGTCACCCGAAAGTCGGCTGGAAGGGTAATCTTAACTTCTTTGGTTTCCCCTTTTTTAATGCCTTCTAAGCTCTGACTCAAACCAGGATAGTAACCGGGAGCCCCGACTACCATGGGCATGTTTTCAGCCTTGCTACCTTCAAATTCTTGGCCATCAATAGTGGCTGTATAGTCTACCATAATAAGGTCTCCAACTGCCGCTGGCTCGTCTTCGGCTACTACAAAAGTAGCAGCTCGCTCTTGTAGATTTTTAAGGATTGTTTCCACTTCTTCTTCCGTGATCGTAACCTTTTCCTTAGTTACTTTAAGTCCTTTGTATTCCCCTAGCGTTACTTCTGGTTTAACTTCTACTGTAGCCTTAAACACTAAAGGCGCATTTTCCTCTATTTTAACCACTTCTACCTGTGGCTTGTCAATAGGCTCTACACCCTGTTCCACCAATGCCTGACTGTAAGCTTCCGGAACTAACGTTTGCAGCGCTTCGTCCAAGATTGCTTCTTTTCCCAGCGTTAGTTCTAGAATATTTCTGGGCACCCGACCACGCCGAAATCCTGGTACTTTCACCCTTTGTGACAGCGAACGTACGGCAGTATTGATAGCTGCATTTACCTTATCACTGTCCACCTCTACTTCCAAACAGACCTTATTTTTTTCCACATGTTCTACTTTGACGTTCAAAATGGGAAACCTCCTCACCAATTTATATGTTACTCGCTCGGTACTGTACTACAAATTAAGTAGAGATGTTACCGGGCAAAAACCAGGCTATTCGTTTATAATATTACTTCTACACAAAAGAAAATTCTCCTCTACCAAAAAGAAAAGCCAGGTACTGCCCTGTTAAACTAGCTAAACAAGCAAAGTCCCGGTATATTACCGAGACTAACATCATCCACATCATACCCAAGTAATTCTAACATTACTATCGTAAACCTGCAAGATCAAGTAGCATAAATATGCCACCGGACTGTGATATTGTCACCCTGTAACGGGACTTTAGAAAATGTCACCATGAACAAAGGAGACATTTTCTTGAACACAACAGAATCCAGACGTGTATACGTCATGGAACAACTGATGCAGGGTAAGATCACAGTCCGGCAAGCAGCAGAAACCCTAAGTTCAAGCAAACGCCAAATAAAACGATTTAGTAAATGCAGCAATAAAACAAGTTCAGTTCAGAAAATATTTAAGTAAATAGTAGTACAAAAATAACAAAGCTGCACCCCTGTTGCAGCTCTATAGCAGCAAAACTGCTGCTTTACTTTATCCCTTAGTTTTGCCACCCCTACAATCCTTGGTACAACTGGTGCGGACGGAGGGACTCGAACCCTCAAGGATGTTATCCACTAGATCCTAAGTCTAGCGCGTCTGCCAGTTCCGCCACATCCGCATGCTTCTTAATTAACCAATATTAACCAATAAAATGGCTGGGGCGGCTGGATTCGAACCAACGCATACAGGATCCAAAGTCCCGTGCCTTACCACTTGGCTACGCCCCAAC
Source organism: Bacillota bacterium (assembly GCA_012516165.1). Taxonomy (GTDB): domain Bacteria; phylum Bacillota; class DTU030; order DUMP01; family DUMP01; genus JAAYWY01. The sequence continues at coordinate 3,715 of JAAYWY010000067.1, read as the reverse complement.
ATAAAAACAGGAAAGAGAACAAAGAAACCGCCTAGGCGATTTCTTTTTTAGCTTAATTGGGGTGAATGATGGGACTCGAACCCACGACCCCCAGAGCCACAATCTGGTGCTCTAGCCAGCTGAGCTACATTCACCACAAGTTCTATCGCCAGTATAGCAAAAAGCATTATATCCGTCAAGTGAAAAATGGCGTCCTGGGAGGGACTCGAACCCCCAACCCACAGCTTAGAAGGCTGTTGCTCTCTCCGGTTGAGCTACCAGGACAGGATATGGAGCGGGAAACGGGACTCGAACCCGCGACACCCAGCTTGGAAGGCTGGTGCTCTACCACTGAGCTACTCCCGCTCATTAAAATTTATTTTGGTCGGGGCGATAGGATTCGAACCTACGACCCCATGGTCCCAAACCATGTGCGCTACCAAACTGCGCCACGCCCCGACCTCGCGTACTATATTATAGCTCATTTGTTTATATTCGTCAAAGCAAATTTTCCGTGTGGCTAGTACAAAGAGCAAAGCCTACACTGTCTTCTGATAGACTAGTACTCAGCGCGGCTCCTGCAGCCTTTGTACACCCATTTCCTCAATCACTAAGCGCAGTCTTTTTATAGCCTGCCCCCGGTGACTGACTTTGTTTTTTTCTTCGACCGTCAGTTCAGCCATGGTGCGACCGAACTCTGGAAGATAAAACAGTGGATCATAACCGAAACCGCCGCTTCCTCGAGGCGATTCCAGGATAATACCGTTACATGTTCCTTCTACTATGAGTTCTTCATCCGGTCCCCAAACTAAAGCCAGCACTGATACAAACCGAGCTCGCCGCTTTTTAGGCGGCAAACCCTGTAGTTTTTTAAGGAGCAAAGCGTTGTTAGCAGCGTCATCGCCTTCCGGCCCGGCAAAACGATGGGAATGAACACCAGGAGCTCCACCTAATACTTCCACTTCCAAGCCGGAATCATCTGCCAAACTTGGGCAGCCAGTAGCAGCCCAAGCTGCCCGCGCTTTTTTAAGCGCATTAGCAGTAAACGTATCCCCGTCTTCTTCTACCTCTGGGTAAGGCGGAAAATCCATTAGGGATTTTATTTCTAATCCTAAGCCAGCCAAACCGGCTTCGAACTCGGCTACTTTACCTTGATTACGTGACGCCAATACTAATACTGGTTTCGTCATTGTTTTTCAGCTCCAATAAGGTCCGCATCGGGACCTAATGCTTTCTTTTGCTCGGTGATAAGCTGCTTTACACCAAAAGTTGCCATTGTCAATAGTTGTCCCAGATCGGGCTGGGTAAAAGGAACCGCCTCTGCTGTTCCTTGTATCTCCACTATTTTGCCATCGCCAGTCATAACAAAATTCATATCTACATCAGCTTGCGAGTCCTCGCCAAAGCTAAGATCAAGGAGATGACGCCCATCGACAATACCCACTGACGTGGCAGCGATAAAATCCACCAACGGTGAACTACTTATGGCACCTTTGTCCAGCAAGTATTTTACGGCGTCCACCAAGGCAATGAAACTACCGGTTACTGCTGCTGTCCGAGTACCGCCATCGGCCTGAATAACATCACAGTCCAGCCAGATAGTACGTTCGCCCAGGGCAAATAAGTCAATAGCTGGTCGTAATGCTCGGCCAATTAGACGCTGAATCTCTAAGCTGCGGCCGCTGGTACGCCCACGGACAGAATCCCGTATGGTCCTGATCGGTGTGGCTCGCGGCAACATAGCATATTCGGCGGTAATCCAACCTTGGCCACTACCTCTTAGAAAAGGTGGTACTTTGTCCTCTACGGTGGCGTTACATATCACCTTGGTATCACCGGTAGCAATAAGAACAGAGCCCTCAGCATGTTTGGTAAAATGGCGAGTAATCGAAACAGGTCTCAATTCGTTTGGTTGCCTTCCATCAGCACGCATATACATCCTTAAGCCTCCGTTTCTTCTTGAACACTACCCACTGTGCCCACCAGCAAATAACGCTTTGTCAGTGGGTCAAAATAGGGTGTTGGTCTAAGCTTAAACCCTTCTATATCCCCTGTACGATTCACATGAATACGAGGCCCGGTGCAGGGAATAAGTCGATCGCCAATTTTAATATGTTCTTCGTCGTAATATGTTACCGGCCAGTTGGCCGCGATAATCTGTTGAACTTGGTGTTCTACCAGTGTTAAATCTACTGTCGGCTCTTTATCATATTCTAAAATAAAACCATGGGTTAGATCGCTATGATATTCTGGTGACCCCTGGTTTAAGTCAAGCAAGATAAGAGTGGTTAAATCTTCGGCCGTATGTACCATTTTGCGGAATCGGGAAGACATAAATACACGTGATGATATTTCCGCTGCTCGGGGGCCAAACATGGTCGGCCGGGCAACGATAACCTCTTCGCCCACACCAACCAATAACTCGGCATTCATGGGAAGCATGGGAGCCATGGTATCGAAATGTTCCACCACTACCCGCCGGCCAGCCAAAACGGCTTCTTTCACAGCAGCTGCCAGTTCGCTCAATGGTACAAAGGCCATTTCAAAACACACATCTATGTGATAGGTGTGGCTACGAAAGGAACCGGTGCGAATATCGCGTACCAAGGGTAGCGGTCGTACGTTAACATTTTCATCGTCATTGGTAAGTTCTAACCCGGGGAACATACCCCTAATCAGTAAGGATTTGCCCATGCCTGATGGACCTATAAAGCCCACCAGTCTATCACTAGGATCCAAATACCGCTGGGCTAAATAGTTGCCAAGCTGCAGCAATCGTTGTTTGCCCCGAGGAGCAAAATAAATCGCTTCCCGTAAATTTTGGTATTGCACAGCTTTCTCACCTCTAGCCTGTACCGATTATATATACAGCATGCATTATTTACGGCCGACCAATGTTCCTTTGCTAAAAGCATATATGTCATCAATAGCCATGGATACACCCAGCTGACGCCCTTCTGCGTAGGCTCTTTCTGCCAGCTGCTGTCGGTGCCACTCTTTGATTTCTTTAGGTAAAGGTAAATTACCACTGTCTAAAAACCTTATCGCTCCAGTGGCATCACGTGCTGACAGCACTTGTCCTCGGCATAATCCGGCTGCTGCCAGGGGAATATCTAAACTGCCATCAGTCAATGCTCGCTCCAGCCCCATTGCCACCTGTCCCTGCCCTAATTCTAGTACCCGATTTATAATAGAATCTGCTTCTTCTCGAATAAGTTCCTGTTCCTGGCTGGCAGCCGCCATTATTGCTGTTTTCTGATCAGATGCTAAAGCCCCTACACCACTAGCTAATTCCAGTAATTTTGTTATCTTTTCTGGCTCTAATGCCCTATCTTTGTCCACCATTATCACTTCTGCGTGGTGCGCGTCGCCAATGGCTGCCGTTAACGCTGTCCAGGCAGCAGCAGTACTGGTACTACGCACACCCAATAACGAGCCTCCAGACCAAGGAAGGCACACAACTGGCGCTGGAAGGTCATGGGCAATATCTGCTAATACTGTCAAGGCTGCTACATCCTGCAATAGATGACCGCAGGGAGCATAAGCTACGTTGATACTATTGACACCACTGGCTCGGACTAATTTGGCTTCCAGGACGATTAAAGCCACTAGCAAGCCTGGGGGAACTAAGGTGGGCATACGTAGACCGCGAACTTCGCGGGTAACATGAATACCTGCTTCAGTGTAAGTCTGGGCTAACCAATCTACATAGTTGAACTGGCTTAGGCAATCAGGT
>JAAYWY010000066.1 GCA_012516165.1 Bacillota bacterium | reverse complement strand
GCTATTTAAAGACTGCCAGGAGCAAAAAGCTGTTAGCCCTGGTAGCTTTTTGGTTACTGGTTGCTTTTTATTGCGGTGAAAAATTGGAGTTATACAAGATCCTCAGCTGTCCAGAAAGAATTCCCAAATAAAACGCCATGGAAGTTGGGCCCATTCGTCAGCGTAATCCACATTAACACGAGGTTTGGTACTAATGTCATGGTGGTCTACCGATATACCGGGGGCGATAAAGAGTGTACTGCCAGTAAGGTCACAACCGTATTGCTCCTTGGTAATGGCCAAAGCTTGGCATAATTTACCGGGTCCATTGGTAAGCTGGTACAGTTTTTTCGGTGTCAAAAGATGAAGATTTTCTTTAACTTGGCGCCTGGTTAGCATGAGCTGAATACCGTCTTTAGGTTTTAAGGCCCGGACGAGAACTGCCTGTGGTTGGCCTTCGGTGGCAACTACTACATTAAAGCAATAATACATACCATATATAAGATAGATATAGGCATGGCCAGGTGGTCCAAACATGGCTTGGGTGCGTTTAGTTTTGCGGCCACCATAGGTATGAGCTGCTTTATCCTCCGGCCCCATATAGGCTTCGGTTTCGGTTATGTAGCCGGAGGTTATACCGTCATCTGTTACATGAACCAAGAGTTTTCCAAGTAGCTCAGGAGCTACTTCTAAAGCTGAGCGAGCGTAAAAAGAAAGGGGTAATCGTTTTGTGTACATTAGCCAAGAGAACTCCTTTCTGGAATTAAATTAGTTAAAAGCAATACTTAGCTATATATTACCACTGATATTTAATGATATCTGAAGTGGAGTAGCTGGTATTTCAATGTATAGTAGCTGCTTTCTTAGCTAAAACATGGTAAGATAATGAGAATAAAGGAATTTTTAAGTGGCTTCTAATCCATAGTAGTGAAAGGGGGGAGAAAGGGTGGAAGTCATGTTGGGGAACACAAAACTGGTATTGGTACAAGGAGATATTACTGTTCAAAACACAGAGGCTATTGTTAATGCAGCCAACAGCAGCTTGTTAGGCGGTGGTGGTGTAGACGGAGCTATTCATAGGGCAGCAGGGCCGAAACTGCATGAAGAATGCCTGGCCATTCGGGCCAAGCAGGGGGGATGCCCTACGGGACAAGCCGTGATTACCAGTGGAGGTAATCTAGCTGCCAATTACGTTATCCATACAGTAGGGCCTATCTGGCATGGCGGTATAGAAAATGAGCCGGAGCTACTACACCAAGCGTACACTAATAGTCTTCGCTTAGCCAGGGAAAATGGTATCCGTTCGCTATCTTTTCCATCTATTAGTACGGGTGCTTATGGTTACCCTATAGCGAAAGCAGCAGCTATTGCGCTTGGGGCTGTTAAAGATTTTGTTCAAAATTATCCTGATGCCTTTGATGAAATTCGGTTCGTGCTTTTTTCACCGCATGACTTACAGGTTTACGAAGATGCAGCTCGTCAGTATATTCAAGAGAATCATTAAGAATAATCAACCTTGGACAAAACCATCGTACCTGCTTATGTAATAATAGTAACATAGGAAAATAATAGTTGTATATAATAAAGCTTTGTGATCTAAGGATATAACCAGTGTGTGCTGTTTATAATATGGTCATTCTTAGTGTATGCTTGGGGTGTAGGATCTGCTGGTCCCATAGATAAGAAAGATAGTGGGACGACTTTATAGCTTAAGTTGTAGCTTATAGCTGCAGAAAGGATGGTAATAATGGCAGATCAAGAGGCAAGGATTAAACTGGCTGGAATCACTAATCCGGGGTTAGTGCATCGAAACTTATCGGTAGCTAGCTTAGTAGAGCATGCTCTTTTACGGGGCGAAGGAATATTAACTTCTACTGGAGCTTTCAGGGTAGCTACTGGTAAGTATACCGGACGATCACCTCATGACAAATTTGTGGTGGATCAAGCGTCAGTGCATGGCAAAATCTGGTGGGGGAATAATGTCCCCATATCTCCGGAACAGTTCAATTTGCTGTACCTTCGCCTACAGGCTTACCTACAAGGAAGGGAATTATTTGTTTTTGATGGCTTTGCCGGAGCGGACCCAACTTATCGTCTTCCCATTAGAGTAATTAAT
>JAAYWY010000065.1 GCA_012516165.1 Bacillota bacterium | reverse complement strand
TTACCTAATGCTCGGGTGATGATTCACCAACCGTGGGGCGGCGTAAAGGGGCAGGCAGCTGATATTGCTATTCATGCTAAGGAAATTATGCGGACGCGGGAGCGGTTAAACGAAATTCTGGTTCAGCACACGGGCCAACCGTTGGAACGTATCCAGCGGGACACCGATCGCGACTTTTTTATGTCCTCAGAAGAGGCTAAGAATTATGGCCTTATTGATGAGGTAATGGTACGGCGAGGTGGCAACAAGGGATAGGGGGGAGAATTATGTTCAAATTCAACGATGAAAAAGGCCAGCTCAAGTGTTCCTTTTGTGGGAAAACGCAGGAACAAGTGCGTAAGCTTGTGGCCGGTCCCGGTGTCTATATCTGCGATGAATGTATAGAACTTTGCAATGAGATCATCGAGGAAGAGCTCTCGGACGATATGGAGTTGGAGCTCAAGGATATCCCCAAGCCAAAAGAAATTGCCGCCATCTTAGATGAATATGTTATCGGTCAAGAACGGGCCAAGAAAATAATGTCAGTGGCCGTGTATAACCACTATAAACGTATTAATGTAGGTGCGCGGGTGGATGATGTAGAGCTGCAAAAAAGTAATATCGTTATGCTGGGACCAACTGGCTCAGGCAAAACTTTGCTGGCGCAAACCCTGGCTCGCATTTTAAATGTACCATTTGCTATTGCCGATGCTACTTCTTTGACAGAGGCTGGCTATGTGGGCGAAGATGTGGAAAACATCTTGTTAAAACTCATTCAGAATGCCGACTACGATATTGAAAAAGCAGAGAAGGGTATTATCTATATTGACGAGATCGATAAGATTGCCCGTAAATCGGAGAATCCGTCTATTACCCGAGATGTATCAGGCGAAGGCGTACAGCAGGCTTTGCTTAAAATTCTTGAGGGTACCATAGCAAGCGTTCCGCCCCAAGGTGGCCGCAAGCATCCGCACCAAGAATTCATCCAGATCGATACTACCAATATCTTATTCATTGTGGGTGGTGCCTTTGAAGGTATAGGATCGATCATCCAGAAACGTATGCAGCAAAAAACCATGGGTTTTGGGGCAGAAGTAAAGAGCAAAAGCGATCTTAAACTAGGTGAGATTCTTAAGCATATTATGCCAGAAGACCTACTTAACTATGGTATGATTCCAGAGTTCGTGGGACGGGTGCCAATTATCGTTACATTAGATGCTCTGGACGAGGATGCATTAATGCGTATTCTAACTGAACCTAAAAATGCTTTGGTGCGTCAGTACCAGAAGTTTTTCGAGCTGGATGGTATTAAACTGGAGTTTGAGCCCGATGCCATAAGAGCCATTGCTCAGGAGGCTATTCGGAGAAAGACTGGAGCCAGAGGTCTTCGAGCGATCATGGAAGAAGTTATGCTGGAGGTAATGTATGATACTCCATCGCGTAACGATATACTGAAAGTGCAAGTGACTAAAGAAGCGGTAGAAAAACGCGAACAGCCTGTGATAGTGCTTAGAGAACGCAAGGGAAGAAAAAGAGAAGCTTCAGCGTAGGCCTGGCAAAATGCCGGGTCTTTTTTTGATAAATCCCGACCGCGACGGAGATAATAGAAAAAAGATGCGGAAGGGAGGATGGATTATGGCTTTAACTCCAGGCCTGGGCAGCTTTTTAGGGGTTATCCAGATTTTTTTTGCTATTGTCATCGGAGTTTACTTTTGGAGTTTGCTGCGGTCGCAGCAAGGGAATAAAGTAGCGGTAGAACGCGAGTCACGAAAAGAGCTGGAGAAACTGCGGCAAATGCGCGAGATTTCTCTTAGCGAGCCTTTATCAGAGCGAACCCGACCACTTACATTTGCAGAAATTATTGGTCAGGAGCAGGGATTAAAAGCTTTAAGGGCAGCGCTCTGCGGACCCAATCCTCAACATGTACTAATTTATGGACCACCTGGTGTTGGCAAGACAGCAGCTGCCAGGTTAGTGTTAGAAGAGGCTAAGCAAAATCCTCTTTCTCCTTTTAAAAAGAATGCAAAATTTATTGAAATGGATGCTACCACAGCGCGCTTTGACGAACGTGGTATTGCTGATCCGCTCTTGGGCTCAGTGCACGATCCTATTTATCAAGGAGCAGGGCCGCTGGGTGTAGCAGGCATTCCCCAACCGAAACCGGGTGCAGTAACTAAAGCCCACGGAGGCCTCCTTTTTTTGGATGAAATTGGTGAACTGCATTCCATTCAGATGAACAAATTACTTAAAGTACTGGAAGACCGCAAGGTATTTTTAGAAAGCGCCTACTATAATTCAGAGGATAATAACATTCCCAGCCATATCCATGATATTTTTCAAAACGGTTTACCAGCAGATTTCAGGCTGGTGGGAGCGACTACCCGTTCTCCCGAAGAATTGCCACCAGCGCTTCGCTCGCGTTGTGTAGAAGTGTTTTTTCGGGCGCTATTACCCCAAGAGGTGCAAGTCATTGCTGCCAACGCTGCCCAGAAAATAGGTTTTCCGCTTCAAAAAGGGGCTATAGATGTTGTAGCCAGGTATGCTAACAATGGCCGTGACGCTGTCAATATTATTCAAATTGCAGCTGGTATTGCTTTGGGGGAAGGTAGAAACGAAATCCGTACCTCGGACATAGAATGGGTGGTCAATAGCGGTCAATACGCTCCCCGGCCTGAAAAACGGGTACCTACAGCACCCCAGGTAGGGTATGCTAATGGTTTGGCGGTCTATGGTACCAATTTAGGCATGCTGCTCGAAATTGAAGTAACATCTTTTCCTGCAGCCAAAGGGCAAGGGCAGATTACTGTTACCGGTGTTATAGACGAAGAAGAAATGGGACGTTATGGCCATGTGGTTCGGCGCAAGAGCTCGGCTAAAGAGTCAGTGGCCAATGTGCTGACAGTTTTGCGCCATTACCTGGACCTTTGTCCTGGTGATTATGACATCCATGTTAACTTTCCAGGCGGCATACCGGTGGATGGTCCTTCAGCTGGTGTAAGTATGGCCGTGGCCATCTACTCGGCCCTGACAGGGATTCCCGTAGACAATAATTCCGCCATGACGGGTGAGATTTCTATCCGTGGCTATGTTAGGCCGGTGGGAGGGGTTACAGCTAAGATTGAAGCAGCTCGTGCTGCTGGCGCAAAGAAAGTGATTATCCCTGCTGATAACTGGCAGGAAACTTTTGCTCAGTACACTGAAATTAATATCGTACCGGTGAGCACACTGCAGCAGGTTTTCGACGAAGTATTAATTAAAAGTAGTCACCATATGCTGCCGGAAATTGCAGAAGTAGCCAATCTTAGGCCCGCAGTTTCCAGTTAAGGCCGACCCTTCTTTTTTTGGTGGCTTATGATACAATAAAAAAGACAAAATATGATCATAAAGCCAGAGGGTGTGACAACATGAAAACGACAAAACGTGTTCTACCCCTTCTGCCGCTAAGAGGCATCCAGGTATTTCCTTACATGGTAGTGCATCTCGATGTGGGCCGGTCCAAATCTATTGCGGCCATGGAAGAAGCCATGGTCCAAGACAAGCAGATTTTACTAGCAACGCAAAAAAATCCACGGGTAGATGAGCCAGAAACAGACGATATTTACCCGGTGGGTACAGTAGCCGAAATTAAACAATTACTGAAGATCCCAGGTGGCACCGTGCGGGTGTTAGTGGAGGGCTTAGCGCGTGGTCGTATCATATCTGTAGAAAAAGCAGAGCCTTTTTACTTAGTGGATTGCGAACAATACGAAGAAGAGGACATAGAAAACACCCCTAAGATGGAAGCCCTAATGCGAGGGATAATATCTCAGTTTGAACAATACATTAAGCTCTCCAAAAAAATCCCGGCGGAAACAGTGGTTTCCATTGTTACTGTAGAGGACCCAGGGCGCCTGGCAGATTTGATTGGAGCTCATCTGAATCTAAAATTAGAGGACAAGCAGAAGCTGCTAGAAGCAATAGATATTTCTAAACGTTTGGAAACCCTGTATACCTTCTTAAGCCGCGAGTTAGAGATTTTAGAACTAGAACATAAGATTAGTACTAGGGTGCGCAAACAGCTAGAGCAGTCCCAGCGGGAATATTACCTCAGAGAACAACTAAAAGCCATTCAGACCGAGTTGGGCGAACAAGAAGAACAAGAAAACGAAGCCGTCGAATTGAAAAAACGTATTGCCAAGGCCCAGCTACCGGCGGAAGTGCAGGAAAAAGCCCAGCGCGAAGCTGACCGTTTAGCCAAAATGCCGCCTATGGCAGCTGAGGCTGTGGTGGTGCGCACTTATCTAGAATGGCTGTTAGCTTTACCTTGGAATAAGGTAACCGAAGATAGATTAGATTTGGACCGAGCGGAACAGATATTAAACGAAGATCACTACGGCTTGAAAAAAGTTAAAGAACGAATTTTGGAGTACTTGGCTGTAAGAAAGCTGGTTGATAAAATAAAAGGGCCTATCCTTTGTTTAGTAGGACCTCCAGGAGTAGGCAAAACTTCCTTAGCCAAATCGGTAGCTAGGGCTATTGATCGTCGCTTTGTCCGCGTATCTTTAGGTGGCGTACGTGACGAAGCAGAGATTCGTGGGCACCGACGTACTTATGTAGGTGCTTTGCCAGGGCGAATTATTCAAGGAATGCGCCAAGCCAATTCCAAGAATCCGGTATTTCTCCTTGATGAAATTGACAAAATGAGTCTGGACTTTCGGGGTGATCCATCGGCTGCTTTACTGGAAGTGTTGGATCCCGAGCAAAATAATTCTTTTAGTGATCACTATATTGAATTGCCGTTTGACTTGTCCCACGTAATGTTTATTACTACAGCTAATACCACTCATACCATACCTCGAGCACTACTAGACCGTATGGAAGTAATTCATTTGCCCGGTTACACCGAAGAGGAAAAGCTCCATATTGGCCGCCGTTTTCTTTTACCCAAGCAGCTTAA
>JAAYWY010000011.1 GCA_012516165.1 Bacillota bacterium | reverse complement strand
TGGTGGCATAGTAGGCCCGCTGGAGCACTTGCCGCGTTTTACTGATTGGCGGCAGGTGGAGGAAAAAGGGCTGCCTGAGCCGTGGGAGCTAATGCTGGCCTGTGGGATTGTAAGTGGCTACCCTGATGGCACGCTGCGTCCGGAGGCACCGCTGACTAGGGCTGAGGCAACCTGTTTGCTTAAAGCGTGGATAGATGCTTATAATTTGCAAAACGAGCTTAGTACCTTTGCGCTTTGTATCGACCTTTAATAAGGAACGAGCTTGGTTATGGCTGATGCTCCTATCGTAATATGCTGCTGTAAGAAGTATCAAGGGGTCTACCTACATTGACCACAGATGGTTACTAGTCACTCCTATATCTGGTTATTGCATAGCTGTGGTGTGGTCGAGGTGTGGTTGTTGTTTACTGATGTCAAAGGTGGTTGGGGTAATCTATGGAAGATAATAAGGAGCGGCAGTTGTTGTTGGCCCGGTTGACGGATTTGGTACGGCAGGTGAAACGTACTGGTCAATGCCGGGCGACGGGGTTTCTTGATCCTGCCGAGATGGCGGTGGCCAAGAGGTTTATACAGTATGAAGCGGCTGATTTATCTTATGTTGTGTCCGGTGGTTATCCTGAGGCGGAGCGGACAGTGCTTTTTTTATGCCCTAAGTGGCTGGATGCCGAAACAGAGTTTCGACGTGAGCCACCGATTGCTGCTTTAGCCGTTAGTTGGCCGGATCAGTTTTATTCTCTTCGGCATCGGGATCTTTTGGGGGCTATTTTAGGCCTCGGGTTGGAGCGCAGCCAGGTGGGAGATATTTTAATAGCAGAAGGTAGGGCACAAGTGCTGGTGTTGGCGGGGATTGTGCGCTACATTGCTCAAGAATTAAAAACTGCGGGCAGGGCACCGGTGAGAGCAACTTTGCTTTCTGTAACAGAGTTGGTACCGCCTGTGCGTCAGGTAAAACAGATCCGAGCTACAGTGGCCTCACCCCGGTTGGATTCGGTGTTGGCGGCGGCTTTTGGCCTGTCTCGTTCCAAAGCCGTACCGCTGATTACTGCTGGACGGGTGGAGGTTAATTTTGAGCTGATGACTAACCCAGCTTTTCTTTTGGAACCGGGGTGTATGCTGTCTGTACGGGGTCTGGGCCGGGCTCGTTTGGTGGAATTGGCCGGTAAAACAAAAAAAGGCCGCCTGATGGCGGTTATAGAACGTTTTATTTGAGCTGGATGATAGCATGCTGTTTTAGCTGTTTTTAGTATTATACGATATCTAAAGAACTGAGATGAAGTGTTTTAGGGAGTTGTATTTAAGGACTATCTTATGGGTGAAGGGTACTTTCGTCAAAAGAGTAATGGGGGTAATGGCTGGTGATGCATAAAATAGAGGGGGTATTATTCCTAGAGCTATGGAAAGAGCGATAAAGCCCCCGGCTTGTCCAAGCCATTTGTCTATTTTTCCCCCCACCCGTATTAAGGGCAAGCGAAAACGCATTTTAATGGGCCACAATAAAGGAACCCCCGCTGGTGTTAAGGCATCGAAGATGATATGACAACTATAGCCTAAAAGTAGAGGCCGCCAAAAAGTGGGTATCAAAGATTGGGCGGCTACTTTTACTGCTGCCCAAGCT
>JAAYWY010000064.1 GCA_012516165.1 Bacillota bacterium | reverse complement strand
AGTTAGGGTTTACTCGAGGTCAAATTGCTAATTACGAGCAAGGAACTCGGGAACCGGATTACACAACACTTATTGAAATTGCCGATTTTTTTGCTGTATCAACCGATTACTTGTTAGGGCGCATTACCGCAGCACCTGCACAAGATCATAAAGAGCAGTGCTCTAAGCCCGTAATTGAGCCGGGATATGCTCAGCTTATTGACGAGTTGGCAAAGCGACATGATCTTCGAATTCTGCTAGAAGAAGCACGACCGCTTTCTCATGAAGCTATCCAACGAGTAATTCATTACATAAGGTCTGTAGAAAAAGTAAATGGTCAAAATAACTAACCTGTATAGACTGTATTTTCAACTCAAGCTAAGCCTCTAAGATATCGTGAACAAAAAGGCACGTCTAGCTTTCCGGGAGTTTGTCCGGGTATAATAGACTTAGGTAAGCCTTGGACCGGTGGCATGTATTGGCCGTGCATCCCACCGTCCGACTTATCGTGCTAGATTTAACCCCAAGAGATCCCTTTGTGCGTCAATAAATTTCTCTCCCTACTCAGATCTTCTAATCCTCATGAAACCCTTTTTCTTTCTTCCCATCACCCCCCTCCTAAATAACAAGACATCTTTCTACTGATGCACCCCTTCTAATTTCCTCTAAGAAAGCCACCTGCCATTGTGTAAGCTTGATTTTTTATTAGTTACTAATTGTTACCTCGAAAACATTAAAAAAGTCGCTCGTCCTTCTACATATAGGATTATTGCTACTGCTACTGTATAAATGTACTTCTAGTACAACAAGTTAGAGGTTCTCCGCTAATCCCATTTGGTCTGGTGTTATCTATATTGTAAGGTAACATAATGTAACTTGTCAAGCCTTTTTTATTCCCTTCGCCTTTTTCAAGGTTTTTGGTTTTTGAAGGAGTGATAAACAGTGTCTGTTCTCGGTGATCGACTCCGGCAGCTCCGCGAGGAAAAAGGACTGCTGCAAAGGGAACTTGCCGAAAGCCTTAATCTTTCTCGTGTTGCTATAACCCAGTATGAACAAGGGCGTCGTGTTCCAGAAGTAGATATTCTAGTAAAGCTCGCTGATTTCTTTATGGTATCGGTAGATTATCTATTAGGACGCACTGATATACGGATCATGTATGCGACGACTTATCAGCCAGAGACCTCTGCACATTCCAACAAACAATCAACTGATATTTTGCCCGATAAAGCGCGGCAGTGCCTTAAAGATTTTGAAGAATTTATCCACCAAAAATACGCTAACCCCAAATCAAGCCAATAATCTGCTTAGTGCACACCCCACCTTGATACTATGCTAGCCAGTTGTTTACACCCGGTTCCATCTAACTCAACCTCAATCTTGGATTGCAATTTTTAAAGGAGCCTCCGAAGAGGCTCCCTGCTAATTTCTAGTTTATTCTAGGCGCCTGGCACCGTCTCCTGGTTCGGGCCTACTGCCGAAACCTGGGAACTTGCCTGCACCCCTAATGCCAAAACCAGGCATGGATTTAACCTTTTCT
>JAAYWY010000063.1 GCA_012516165.1 Bacillota bacterium | reverse complement strand
TTTTAAGGAAGAAGGGCGAGTAAAAGTTTAACCCTAGTAACACCCCAAGGCGTGAGCTCATAATATAGTAATCAAGAGACCCCATTTTAGGGGATGCTCTCTTTAGGACGGAAAGGAGGCTCTTGATATGGCAGAAGCTCAAGGGGGCGGAGTTGGTTTCTTTGGTAACCGCCAGTTGGCGTTTATTATTTTCCTGGTTTTGATTCTGTTGCTCTTAGGCGACGGCTGGTAAAATACTAAAATAGCAAGCCCGAAAACGATTTTTGCCCAGCTTTGTTTACTTTTTTCGGAGCTTATTAACGAATTTTTAGTACGGACATGACTGTTGGTGATAATTGGTGTTAAGAAATAGGGGGTAGGCGTTGGCCTACCCCCTGTGAGCGTTTAGTTCCCGGATTTCAACCGATTGGCTTTTAGTTGTACCTGGTGAATCAGTAGCGTATTGAGCTGGTGCTGCCGCCGAGGTTTTATCCATTTGCCCAGCCAAGGAACTAGCTAAGCTCAAGATGGCGGAGGGGTCAAGTTTTTTCCCTCCGCCGCCTAAGGTGTTTATGAGTCCGGAAAGCAAGGCTTCTTTCTTGTCTCCAGGTCCGCCGTCAGTAGCTAGCAACGATAACATGGTACTTACTAGAGCTTGCATGTCGGACTCGCTGCGGACCGATCCGGTGGCTATGGACGGGCTCTCGACATTATTTAGGTAACTTATAATACCGAGCAAATTAGTGAGGCTAAGGGCTGCTAAAAATAGCTGGGGGCTGCGCCATTTTTGTTCTGCTAGCAAATTCAATACATGATTAAAACTGTATTCAACAGGCACTTCGGCTTGTTCTTTTGCATTAACCATCTGATAACCCCCTACAGCCAATCGTTGTTGTTGCTAAAGTCAATATGACCACCGGTTAAACGAACTAATTCTTGATTTAACCCCTCCTGGGCTTGGCGTAGGGCAGCGTTGCAGGCCTTAAGGATATCATTGGCTAGATTGTCTTTATCCAAATCAGGGCTTATTTCCAGCGCTACCAGCAATTGTAAGCCATTGGCCCAGGCCCGAATTTTGCCCTGCCGGGCACTTCCTTCATAGGTTGTGTTCTCTAAGCGCCTTTTTAAAGCATTAATCTCCTTTTGTATTTGCTCCATAAAAGCTCCTAAGTTGAACATATATCTACACCTCCCTATCTTGTTTGTAAATGGTATTCAAGCTGGATTAAAAGAGACCTTAGAAAGAGAGAAAACCCCGCCCGCCGCGGGGTTAGTGGCTTGGCATGGAAACAATATCTAAATAGTGGCGGGTACTGATTAAGGTGTGTTGGTAAATACAAATGGGTTTTGCGTAGAGCTTGGATCTGCTGCAGGTGTCCAGGGCGAATTGGGTGGTGCTGAAGATGTGGGTTGTGGATTGGATGCAGCTTCACTGGGCGGTGCATTAGCCTGAGCGATGAGATTGATCAAATTAGCTACTGCTTCTGGATCAATATTCTTTTCTGCTGGTCCACTGATCACCGACAACAGATTTACTAAAGTATCAACCAAGATTTGGCTTTTATCAGATAAGAATGGTTTAATGGCCAAAATTAAAGAAATATCTCTAGTATCCAGCGGCTGGGGCATATATTGTTCCTCCTTGGCTAAACCTAAAGCGCGGGCACGGGCGCGTTCGGCCTGCAAGTGGGACTTGGTGTTCATCAGGCCCAACAACTGTAACATGGGCAGGGGCGATAATTCTTGTCTGAGTTCACGGTTAGTAAATAGAGCCAACGTCAACAGCCCGTCTAGCCACGCTTGGGTAGTTAATGTCAGATAAGGTTTTAGCATCAACAACATTTGGGTGTCCTGAGTAGTAAGGGGGAGCAATGCCATAGGATTCACCTCGCTTTTGAGCACCCTTATTAGTGTTAGTTTATGCTGGGATCAGGCTGGGGGTTCAATCTATTCCTTCTTTTCATTGCCAGCTGTTCTTGACTAGCTAAAAGCAGGACTAAAATCAAAAACAAGGTGAAGGGATTGGCTCCTTGCGGCTTACTGGGCGTTGGATCGGCTGTGATAATAATATCGTCCATCATAACGGGACCTCCTTTCGCTAAGGTTAAAAAGTAATTTGCAGTTGGTCCATGACATTTTGGATACGGTTCAAAATGGTAGCTTTCTCGGATCCGGCAAACAGCAATCCTACCGCCTCATTATTTTCATTTACCACCAAGGAACCGCTGTCACCGCCCTGGCTTTTTAATCCAGCTACGATTTGATCACGAAACAGGGCATAGACACCGGAATGCATTTGCACGCGTAATGTAGCTGCCAAAGCAGTTACCTGCCCGCTGGTAAGGCCACTGGTGCGACCGCTTTTTCTTAACGTCTCGCCTAAATTTACCTCGGCAACGCCGTGAACCAGCCCTATATCTATGATCTCTGGTGTTATGAGATGTGGCGACACTGGTTTAGCCAGAGCACAATCTACCAGATTAGGAGTCTCGTTTAGTTTTACAAATTGCATACGGTAATTGGGACGGACAGCGCTTAAAAAAGCATTGCCAATGGTGGCTACTCGCCGGCTAATAAGGCAGCTGGATGGTTGATATTCTGTAACCATTGGCACAAACCGCAACAGGTGGGCAATGGTATCTTCACTCTTACCGCCATCGTAAGGGCCAGGCTGGAAAATAGGGTCGCCTACATTGGCCCGGTTATCATGGCCATTAGATGAGTTGGCTAGAATATGATTGTTAGACAAGATGAGAGGCTCCCTTGTGCGAGCGTCCTTGACCAAAGCACCAAAGGTGCCAGCGGTGATCTTATGGTGACCGATACTTACTCCCGGCGGGGCTGGCCGCGTACGGACAGTCCTAGATTGCAGTAATTGAACCTCACCGATTTCAATAACATCGGTTTCCAAAGTGCCTATTTTATGGGGAATAAGTTCTTGCGCTACCAATTCTTCTTTAGGAATTTTATGGCTGACAAAGACCACTACTGCTAGTTGATCAGTACGGGTGTGATCCTTTTCTTTAAAACCGAGGCCGACTCCCACTACGTTGGGCAAATGGCTGCATTGGGACCAGGCTCGGTGTATTGCTGCCAGGTGGTTTTCCATAGTTTCACCTCCAGGGAAAATAGGGTACGGAAAAAACAAAGTAACATGGATCTCGACTACTTCACTATATTCAGTGAGGCTCGAAGATGAAACTATCTAGCGCATAAGGCTGGCTAGAGGCGAACATGCTAATACGAGATTGTAATGCGCTGCTGCGACACAAACCCATACAGAACACAACAGGCTAAACGGCAGCTTTCGAGGCAAAAATAATTTTAAGGAGGATAGATTTAGATGACACGAAAACGGTGGTTCATGGTGGGTGTGTTGTTGGCTCTACTTACTCTAACGATAGGTGTGGGAATAAAAAAACATCCGGAATCCTTTCGGCCTATTACAGCTAGTGCTGCTGGGACCTGGGCACCAGAGATCGGTTATCCCACTTATGATGATCTGTGGCTACTGGCACGGGTGGTATCAGGTGAAGCCCATGACGAACCTTATGTGGGACAAGTAGCCGTGGCGTCGGTAATACTTAACCGGGTAAAAAGTCCGCAGTTTCCATCTACGGTGGCAGGGGTAATTTACGAACCGGATGCCTTTGAGTCAGTATCTAACGGTATCATGTGGAGTCTGCCGCCGATGGATGAGCATATGGCAGCAGCTCAAGTGGCGCTAGATGGCTGGGATCCCACCTATGGTGCACTTTATTTTTGGAATCCAGCCAAAGAAGTCAGCCCTTGGATTTGGAGCCGTAATATTATCACTGCTATCGGCCGACATGTATTTGGTATGTAGGAGGGATGAGGGTGCGAAATAGGCGTTGGGTATCGATAGGAGTATTAATATTTTTTTTAGCAGCTGGGGTATTGTTGTGGAATTATAGTCAGGAAACGGCCCGTGCCAAAAACTCCCTGGAATCCGGTTATCAACGAGCTTTATTTTCCATGGTGGAGCATGTGCAGAATCTAAACACCCTGATGGCCAAGGGACAGGTGATCCAAGATACCGGTCAGGGCGTGCTTACGCTCACCAGTGCTTGGCATGAAGCAGAAAGCGCCCGCTCCTCATTGGGGCAGCTACCGCTAGGGCAGTTCAACTTAACTGCTGTGCAAAAATATCTGGCTCAGGTGGGTGATTACTCCTATAGCTGTGCGAAGAAGTTGGCGCAAGGCCAAATATTAACGGACAAAGAGCGAGAGACGCTGGCTACATTGTCTAAAGAAACAGATAAACTAAACCGCGACCTACAGAGTATGATCGGTGGCATTAAGTCTCGGCCTACCTGGGGAACACAAGGGGTAACCGTAGGCGTAAAAGGCCAACCGGTGCCCCCGTCAGGAAGCGTAGCTGACGGTTTAGCCAAAATGGACAGCCACCTAAAAGATGAAGTTCCAGCTATCACTTACGATGGGCCCTTTTCTGAACATATCCAGAATATTAAGCCCCGAGCCATCAGCGGTGAAAACGTCACTATCGAGCAGGCTGGGCGTATAGCCGAGGATTTTGTGAACAAGCTAGTGACCAAGGAAAGGACCACTTATCGCGTGGCTACGGCCCGGCGTGTTAGTGGCAACATACCCGCTTATTCCTTAACGCTAAAGGCGGAGGGGCAAGCTAAACTACCCGATATTGTGGTGGATATCAGCCAAACAGGCGGCCATGTCATTCACCTGTTTAATCCGCGACCGCTGGGCCAGGCAGCTTTAGATATTGGAGCGGCCGTACAAAAAGGGGAAGAATTTATCCGGGCTGCTGGCTATAGCAACATGATCACTACCGGATCATTGCGCCATCCTCAGACCCTAATGGTGACTCAAGCTTGGCAACAGGGAGACGCGGTAGCTTATCCTGATTTTGTTAAAGTGACAGTGGCCTTAGACACCGGCGAAGTGGTGGCCTTTGATGCTCGTGGTTATCTTACAGCCCACCGCCGCCGCGACTTGCCAACAGCAAAGTTTACCGGCGAGGACGCACGGGACAAAGCCTCGGCCCGCCTAACCATCGATCGTATCCGACCAGCCGTAATCCCCATGAGCGACGCCAGCGAACGTTACGTGTGGGAGATTAAAGGCCGGGCCAATGATCAAACCTTCCTGATCTACTACAATGCCGAGACCGGCGAAGAAGAAAAAGTGTTGCAAGTGATTGAAAGCCCTGATGGCACCTACACCATGTAACCCAACCGGTACCAGGTGCAAACTAAGTATACTAACATGAAGTGGCCCTGCAGTATCTGCAGGGCCACTTCATCTATTTCTTCGCACAACTGTCGGTTAACGGCCAAAACCACGGTGTAGGATGGTGATTTAATTGCTGTAGGGCCCGTCTAATGTCGGGCAGGGCCTTTTCGGCGGCTTGGGCGCCGATATCGATGGCTTCCGGAATACGGTGAAAATCGTACAGGTTCATGCTTCCTACCTGGGGACGAATAACCAGGGCGCCGCTGCCTTCCAGGCGCAGATCGCTGATGGTTTGCCCCATGATATCGCTGGCCTGAAGGAGTACCTGGATAATGGTATCGGCGCTGCTGTCTTCTACGGCAAAGCCTAGGTCCACGGCTATAATTACCTTAGCTCCCCAGGCTGTAAGAAGGTGTACTGGTATGTTGGCCTTGAGTCCGCCGTCTACTAGCTCCCGTCCGTTTACCCGAACCGGCAGGAATAGGCCAGGGATGGCTGAACTGGCGGCTACTGCGGTACCGAGACTCTGGTCGGAGAAAAAGAACTGCTTCTTTCGATCTTGCCATAGGAAAGGTCGGGCTGTTTCCGGGGCAAAGATAACTTCTTTTCCGGACAGAAGATCACAGGCTAAAAATGCTGCTGGGATGGCCAGTTGATTAAAGGAGCGTTCGTTAGTGTGCTGATTAATAAACTCCGACAAAAAATCGGTGCGCAAAAGCCCTTGCGGCAGTGACAGGCTTTGTAGTTTATAACACTTTAAGATTCCTAATCGTTGCAGGATGTACAGAACCAGATTAATACAACCGACAGCAGTCGGAAATAAATTAGCAGGTAAGTTACGAAAAATGTGTTCTATTTCTGCAGGACTTAAGCCAGCTGCCCACAGGGCCCCCACCATGCTGCCAGCGCTGGTGCCTACCACCGCATCGATGGTTATACCAGCCGCCTGCAGGACTTTAAGAACACCTATATGAGCAGCACCGCGTAATCCACCACCGCCTAAAGCTAAACCCACTTTGGGCTGTTTCATATTCCTCACCTTCGCTGGCTCTCAATGTTTCTACCATATTGTATTTTGGCAGATAGATTCTGGTGCTAACTCGGTGCACGGACCATAGCAGGGAAAGTGATCATATACTAACGTAAAGAAAAATAAAAGAGGCGATGGTCATGTTCGCCATCATCCCCCGGCAGAAGACACTGGGCCACCAAAGAGCCCTGCTACTTTGTCGTCTTCTACTATTCCTCCTAGGTAGCAGGAGTTTACAGCTTAGGAGGAGAATTCATCGTTAATTGCTCCCGTTAAAACGAAACTTTCTTTTTTGTAGATACTAGCGACAAGTTGGGCAGGTCATAAAGCTGCAGTTGAACTTTATAGCTATAAAGGAGTAATAAATCGTGCTACTATCATCTTTTAGTAAACCGGACACGGGAAAACGTGGTTCCCCAACGGGTGCTCTGCGCTCTGGTTGGGCACGGTTGTTTCTGCTGAGTATTGTGACAGGAGCTTTCACCGGGGGGCTGGTAGCTGTTTTCCGGTTGGCTGTGACGGCGGGCGAAGTATTTCGCGACCAGGTCTGGCTGCATATAGTCACTAGTGCTGGCAGCTGGGTATGGGCGCCACTTGTTATAGTGGTATTAGCGGCACTGGGCGGGGTAGTTACCCGCTTGGTGCCGGTGACGGTGGGGGGCGGCGTGGCACCGATCCAGACTGCTCTTACTACACATGATCAAATCAGGTGGTGGGCTGAGCTGCCAGCCAAGTTTCTCGCTAGCTTCTTTACACTAGTTAGCGGTCTGTCTTTAGGCCGCGAGGGACCAGCGGTGTTTTTAGGCGGAGCAGTGGGACAAGCTGTGGGGAGCTGGTTCAGTGCTGATGAAGGCGAAAATTGCCATCTGTTGGCTTGTGGAGTAGCAGCTGCTGTAGCAGCGGCCTTTGGGGCCCCGTTGGCTGGGATCCTCTTTGTTTGGGAAGAGTTAAGGTATAGTTCGTTACAATCCTTTTTTGTGCCCGCCATAGCGGCAGTGGCGGTGGCAACCAAAATCTGCGCTGGCGTTCTTGGCCCAGGGGCTAATTTTCCCTTGGTCCAAGGTCCTGATCTTCCTATTCAGGCCTTGATCTTGTTTTTGTTCCTAGGTCTATCTTTAGGTTTGCTCGGCCTGGTTTATAATCACGGCTTGTCATATGTTAATAAGTTCTTTAGACAACTCACCTGGTGTCCTTATTGGCTCCGCCCGGCCTTGGCGGCATTTCCCGTAGCATGGGCAGCCCTGTTGATGGGCACTGACCTTTTAGGTAGCGGCCAAGTACTTATAATTAAATCCCTGGTCAGACCAGCGAACGTGGCTGCGGCGGCAGCGTTACTAGTAGTCAAACTGGTGTTAACCATGATCTCTGCTGCTTCTGGTGCTTCTGGTGGGGTGTTTCTGCCCCTTCTTTCTGTTGGAGCGCTGATGGGATCTTTATGGGGACAGGCAGCCACCAGGGTTTTCACTGAGCTGGCTTTTCCACCTCAGTTTGTGGCTGCCGGTATGGCGGCGGCGTTTGGCGGTATGCTCGGCCTACCATTTACAGGATTGATCTTGGTGTTTGAAATTACAGGAAGCTACAGCTATGAGAATTTGTTGTATTATTTGGCGACAGTACTAATAGCTCATCAGGTAAGAGAAAGTGGGGAGAATTTGCTAATCAAGAGGCAAAAACCAGGTGCTAGCGGCATTTAACGCCTTGTCCTTGCCTTTTTTCACCGTTTTTTGTATAATGAAACCAATAGTCAAGGTGAAGAAGGGAAATAGTACTCCGGGGTGCTACTTTAGAGAGCCGGCGGTAGGTGTAAGCAGGTGTAGCCAGCGGGGGAATCCGTCCTGGAGCTGGCGGCGATGAGCCGCAACGGTGGTACCGTTATTGCCATGAGAGCGAGCCTTCCGGCTAATTAGGGTGGTATCGCGGGTACGCCCGTCCCTTAGTGGACGGCTTTTTGCTTGCTAAAAAATTGGGGGGATAAAAGTGCTAGATGCAAAATTTGTCCGTGCTAATCCAAATACGGTACGAGAAGCTTTGCGCAAACGTCATGTTAATGCTAATTTGGACGAGTTTCTGCAGTTAGACGAACAGCGGAGGCAGCTGTTGGCCGAGGTGGAGCAATTAAAGGCTACACGTAACAGAGAATCTGAGGAAATCGCCCGCTTAAAAAAAGCCGGTCAACCGGCAGATGAACTTATTGCTTCTATGCGGCAAGTATCAGAGCAGATCAAGAATTTGGACGATAAAGTGCGGCAAGTGGAAGAAGAACTGACCCGCTTACTGATGTATATTCCCAACATACCCCATGAAAGCGTACCGGAAGGTGAGACCGATGCCGATAATATTGTGGTGCGCACCTGGGGCGAACCGCGAAAATTTGCTTTTGATCCCAAGGCCCACTGGGATATTGGCACCGATCTTGACATCCTGGATTTTGAACGAGCGGGCAAAGTAACTGGTGCTCGGTTCACTTTCTACAAGAAGTTAGGCGCTCGTTTAGAACGGGCTTGTATTAACTTTATGCTTGACTTGCACCTAAAGCAAGGTTACACAGAAATTTTCCCGCCTTTTATCTGCAATGCCGATAGCATGACTGGTACTGGCCAGCTGCCGAAATTCAAAGAAGATATGTTTAAGTTGGAGGGACTAGATTACTACCTTATTCCCACAGCAGAAGTACCAGTAACCAATATTCACCGGGAAGAGATTATCGATGGCGATAAGTTGCCCATCTATTATGTGGCCTACAGCGCCTGTTTCAGAGCAGAGGCTGGTTCGGCCGGACGCGATACCCGCGGGCTTATTCGGCAGCACCAGTTTAACAAGGTAGAGTTGGTGAAGTTTTGCACAGGCGAAACATCATGGGATGAATTAGAAAAACTTACCAATGACGCCGAAGAAGTGCTGCAACTTCTTGGTTTGCCCTACCGGGTAGTGGTACTTTCCACCGGTGATCTGGGCTTTAGCTCGGCCAAAACTTACGATTTGGAAGTATGGCTGCCCAGCTATGGTACCTACAAAGAAATTTCATCCTGCAGCAATTTCCTCGATTTCCAGGCCCGGCGGGCTGGCATCCGCTACCGTCCGGCACCGAAAGCCAAGGCCGAATACGTGCATACCCTAAATGGTTCTGGTGTGGCGGTGGGGCGTACCGTGGCTGCTATCTTAGAAAACTACCAGCAGGAGGATGGCTCAGTGGTGGTGCCGGAGGTGCTCAGACCGTATATGGGTGGAGTTGAGGTGATAAAATAAAATATCAAAGAGCTGCCTTTAAGGCAGCTCTTTGACCCACAAAACTTGACATTTAAGGAATGTAGTTTTGGTTGACAGCATAGGATGCCTGTGCTATATTATACGTGTAGCATGTGATGCATTATTGCTTTGTGTTTGATGGACGCCACGGGGAAGGGTGTCCGAGCGGTTTAAGGAGCTGGTCTTGAAAACCAGTGACTCGTAAGAGCCGTGGGTTCGAATCCCACCCCTTCCGCCATTGCTGTATGTGCAGCTTGTAAAATGCGGAGAGGTGGCCGAGTAGGTC
>JAAYWY010000062.1 GCA_012516165.1 Bacillota bacterium | reverse complement strand
TGGACAAGCCAAAGTGGTACGCGAAGGTACGGATGTCACTATTGTATCTTACTCCATTACGCTGCATAAGGCCCTGCAGGCAGCCGAGCAGCTGGCAACCGATGGCATTTCAGCAGAAGTCATCGATCTTCGCACCATTGTACCTTTAGATAAAGAAACTCTCTTTGAATCCATTAAAAAAACCAAACACCTAGTCGTCGCCCATGAAGCTACCAAAAACGGTGGTGTTGGTTCAGAAATAGCCGCTATCGTAGCCGAAGAGCTCATCGACTATTTGGACGGACCCATCAAACGAATAGGAGCAGATTTCGTTCCCATTCCTTTCAGCCCAGCTCTGGAGCCGCTTATGCTGCCCCAGGTAGAAGATATTGTTGCGGCCGTAAAAGACATTTGCTAATTACGTTCCCAACAATCAAGATGTAACCGATTACTCAACAAAGAGGGGGGAAAGTCCAAAGTATAATCATGGGTTTAATTGGTAATCGGGGGTTTGGAACTAAAAACCAGGAGGTGAAGCCCCGTAATTCGGGGTAAGAACATGAAAAAAACATCTATCCGTTTGATGGCCATCTCCCTGCTTGTTATCTTAATGGTAACTGCTGCCGGTTGTACCTCGAAACCAGCAGAACAACAGCAACCAGCAGCTGATTCAGGTAAGGCAGAAGATGCCAATCTAAAACCTGAATACAAACTAACCATGAACGTATCCAACGAAACTATTTGGGGCCAAGGCGGCAACAAGTTTGCTGAGCTAGTGAAAGAATATACTGGCGGCAAAGTTAATGTAAAGGTTTATCCCAATGCCATGCTCACCGGCGGTGACCAGATGCGTCAAGCAGAAATGGTCCAAAGTGGCGCTATTGATTTCATGGTCAACTCCACCATTAACATTGCTCCCACTATCCAACAGTTTGATGCCTTTTCCCTTCCTTTCTTGTTCCCCAGTTATGAAGCTGTGGATGCCGTAACTTCTTCTCCTGCTGGGGCCCAATTGTTAGCTGAAATGGAACAGTATAACATGGTTGGCTTAGCTTATGGCGAGAATGGATTCCGCGAAATCACTAACAATAAACATCCTATTAAAACGCCGGACGACCTCAAAAGCCTCAAAATACGCGTTGTAACTCCAATTTATATCGATATTATGCGGGCCCTTGGCGCCAATGCTGTGTCTATGAACTGGGGCGAGGTTTTCACTGCTTTACAGCAGGGTACCATCGACGGCCAAGAAAACCCCATTGCAGGCGTAATTATACCTAACAAGATTTACGAAGTTCAAAAGTATCTCACCAACTGGCACTACTCTTACGACGCACTAGTAGTAGCAGTAAACAAAGACGTCTGGAACAGCTTCCCCGCTGACATTCAGGATCAAATTAAAAAAGCTGCCGAAGATTCCATGGCCTGGGAAATAGAACTTAGTCGTAAGAGCATCGATGAAGGTATTCAGCTCCTAAAAGACAAAGGTGTAGAAGTCACTGATCTTTCACCAGAAGAACTGGTACCATTTAAAGAAAAAACAAAACCTGTATTTGACAAATATGCCGAGAAGGTTGGAAAAGATATCGTGGCAGCATTCGAGGAAACTATCGCTAAAGCAGCAAAGTAACCCTAGCTGTGAGGCACTAGCGGGGTGCTGGGTGCACCACACCCTGTGCCCCGCTCATACTTCAAGGGGGTAATAGTAGTGTTAAAGATACTCGAAAAAACAGAAGAATATATCTGTGCTTTTCTTCTCCTTTTTATGGCGGGACTGGCCTTCGCCAACGTCATCGTACGCTATCTCACCAACGGATCTTTAGCCTTTACCGAAGAGCTAATCATTAATTTGTTTGTCTGGATTACTGTTTTAGGTGGTGCCATTGCTTTTAGAAAAAAGGCGCATCTGGGTGTAGAACTAGTGGTCAATCGCCTACCGATACGCGGGCAAAAAATAGCCATCGTTTTTGGCGCAATTTGCACCGTGGCCCTGTTTGTTTCCCTGTTCAACCAGGGAATAGGACTGGTAGCTCAAGAATATAAAAACCAAATGGTCACCTATTCCATGGCATTACCCATGTGGTGGTTCGGACTGGCTGTGCCCTTTGGCGCAATCATTATGATGATACATGCCGTACAAGCAGCTATCGAGGAGCTGCAAACACTATCTGCTAACCAGGATAAGCACTAGTTGCAGGAAAGGAGGTACTCTTTGTGACCTTAGGTATAGACTCCGGAGCATTACTGTTAATAATATTTTTTGTTCTGATCTTTCTTCGGGTGCCTATTGCTGTTTCCTTGGGTGTAGCTGCTATGAGCGTAATATCCCTTACCGGATTGGGCACACAAATGTTTGCCCCAGTCTTTTTTGCCAATATATCTAAGTTTTCTCTTTTAGCCATCCCCTTCTTTATTTTAGCCGGTGTAATTATGGGACGAGCCAAGATTTCCGATAAGATTATTCATTTAGTTACCCTTCTGGTGGGGCCCGTTCCTGGCGGGTTAGCCATTGTTACCGTTATCACGGCTATGTTTTGGGGTGCTGTCTCCGGTTCGGGCCCGGCCACAGTAGCAGCTTTAGGCACAATCTTAATCCCCGGCATGGTAGAAATGGGTTATAGGAAGGATTTTGCTGCCGCTTTAGTTTCCGCTTCCAGCGGCATCGCCATTATTATTCCCCCCAGCATTGCCTTTGTCGTGTATGGGGTAATCACTGGCGCTTCCATCAGTGAGCTGTTCGTCGCTGGTATTATTCCCGGTATTATCGTCGGCTTGTTCCTTATTTTAGCCGCTTTTTTGATTTCTTTAGCCCGTGGCTACAAGGGGGACCGCTTTGGCACCGCCAGGGAAATCTGGTTAGCATTTAAAGATGCTATCTGGGGACTAATCGCACCGCTTATTATCTTAGGTGGTATTTATGGCGGCATTTTCACTCCCACGGAAGCAGCAGCTGTATCCGTTTTTTACGGACTTTTTGTAGGATTTTTTATCTACCGGACACTAACACTCCAAGATCTAATGCAGTTGTTGGTAGAATCTTCTGTTTCTTCGGCCGTTGTTATGCTGGTGGTATCATTGGCTGGAATTTTCGGTTGGGCCATGACTACTTTAGGTGTTGTGGAAAAAATATCACAAGCTGCCATTGCTCTAACATCTAACCAATATGTACTTCTTTTAATCCTTAACCTAATCTTTTTTATATCCGGCATGCTTCTGGATGCCATCTCCATCTACTACCTGCTGTTACCGGTTTTGCTGCCGATTATGGCTCACTTTGGGTGGGATCCTATTTGGTTCGGCATCATGATGACAGTAAATTTGGCTATCGGCCAGATTACCCCACCAGTAGCCGTAAACCTGTACGTTGGTGCTAACATTGCCCAAATATCCATGGACACTATCTCCAAGGCAGTAATTCCCTTTGTGCTAGCTTCCATCGCTGCCTTACTTTGTATCACTTTTATCCCAGCATTGTCCACTTGGTTACCAAATTTAATGCTACACTAAAACATATAGCCACTTTTGATCGTTTACACCAGCTGAACAGAACTGATTGTGAAAGGAGAGAAAGCCAAACATTATGGCACATATTGTCACCATGCCCAAACTGGGGCTTACCATGACGGAAGGTACTATTACTCGCTGGCTCAAGAATGTCGGCGATCCGGTGCAAAAAGGCGACCTCATTTTTGAGGTGGCCACTGATAAGATTACTAACCAGGTAGAAGCTTTGGAAGAAGGTATCCTAAGGAAAATTATAGTTCCCGAAGGTAGTACCGTTCCCGTGGGAGCAGCAGTGGCCATTTTAGCCGCTGCTGATGAACCACTACCAGAGATAGAAGATGAAACTGGTGTTGAGCATGCTGATGCTATATCGTCCACATCGAGCACAACTGTTATTACCCCGGCCGAAACTACCCCCCCGTTAGCACCAGTTAAAGACATCAAAGCTTCTCCCTTAGCTAAAAGACTAGCTCGTGAACACAAAATTGATCTTTCCTTAATCAAACCGTCGCGATCCGACGGCCGCATCGTCGAAAAGGATGTATTGGCTTACTTGAAAGCGGCCCCAGAAACAGCCGCCTTAGAACCCGTACCGGCACCTGAGAAGATACGCTGTACACCGGTGGCCGAGCAGCTGGCTAAAGAACTGGGTATAGATTTAACAAAGCTAGCTGCTTCTAGTCGCATTGACAAAGAAGATGTCTTTTCGGCCTGGTTAAAATCCCAAACTAAAGAAGAAGCCGCGACAGAACAACGTGAACCTTTAGTCGGCATGCGCAAAATTATTGCCCAGCGCATGGCTGAAAGTAAACGCATTGCACCCCATGTGACTTACAACATGGAAGTAGACATGTCACAGGCCAAGAACTTATATACCATTTACAAAACCCAGGACCACAAAATTTCTTATAACGATATCGTCGTCTTGGCCACTGCTCGTGCTTTACGCCGGTTCCCATTGGTAAATGCCTCGCTGGTGGGCGAAGAAATAGTCTATCATAACCATATCCATGTGGGCGTTGCCGTGGCCTTGGACCATGGGCTTATTGTTCCAGTAGTCAAGGATGCCGATCAAAAGAGTTTATCTGCTTTGGCACAAGAAGTGCGGGATCTGGCCACCCGGGCACGGCAAAACATGCTTTCCCCTGATGAAATAACCGGCGGTACATTTACGGTAACTAATCTTGGCATGTACGGCATTGATAGCTTTACCCCTGTTATTAACCAGCCAGAAAGCGCTATTTTGGGCGTGTGCCGCATAGCAGATAAGCCAGTGGTTGAAAACAGCACCGTGGTCATCAAGCCTATGATGAACCTTAGTCTGTCAGCTGACCATCGCCTAGTGGATGGAGCACTAGCAGCTGAGTTCTTATCTCAGATTAAGGCTTTTTTAGAAGAGCCAGCATTAATGCTTTAGCTTTATCCCGCAGCCCTAAACCACCTTGCTTGATACTGGACTTATTCACCCTCACAATTTACTGGCATATCATGCTTTATTTTTGTGTTGTTGGTAAGTATCAACAAGCTCACGGCTGCTATAACAGTTAGTCTAAATGCTTACACTTGTTGTATAATCAAGACAGCACTAAATTCTTCTGGGAGGGATGATTAATGAAAGTGCTGGTAATAGGTGGTGGCCCTGGCGGCTATGTGGCCGCCCTCAGAGCTGCCCAGCTGGGGGCCGAAGTAACCTTGGTGGAAAAGAAAGCTATCGGCGGTACCTGTCTTAATGTAGGCTGCATCCCTACTAAAGTCCTGTTACACACCACTGAACTTTATCAAACTATACTACAGGGAAAAAACATCGGTCTTAAGACCGCAAGTATCAACATAGACTGGCTGGCACTGCAGCAGCGGCGGGAGCAGGTAGTTCAGCGCCTGGTCACCGGCGTGGGTTTTCTGCTGAAAAAAGCCCATTGCCAGGTGCTGACCGGGGTTGCCCGACTAACTGGTACCAATAAAGTAACGGTAACAGCAGATAATGGTAAGGTATCTAACCTTACTTTTGACCGTATCATCATAGCCAGCGGGTCAGAACCGGTACATCTTCCCCTTCCCGGCCTCGACCTGCCGGAAGTGATCTACAGCGATGCCGCCTTGCAGTTGGAAGAAATCCCCGAGAGCATGCTCATTATTGGCGGCGGTGTAATTGGAGTAGAACTGGCCTCTGTGTACCAGGCCCTGGGAACCCGCTGCATTGTGGTAGAAATGCTGCCGCAAATCCTGCCTAACCTAGACGAAGAGCTAGCCGTAGGGATAAGAACTCATTTAACAGCTTTAGGTACAGAAATTTACACTTCTGCTCAAGTGTTAAACTGTAAGTCTGCCACTAACGGTGTAACCGTGCAGGTTAAGACCCAGCAGGGTGAACTACAGTTTACGGTAAACAAAGTGTTGGCTGCCGTCGGCCGTCGGCCAGCCACCTCTGACCTAGGCTTAAAAGAAGCCGGTGTTCAACTGGATAAAGCTAAGATCAAGGTAAATGAATACCTGGAAACATCGGTGCCGGGGATTTATGCCATAGGCGATGCCATCGGCGGTATAATGCTGGCCCATGTGGCCTCAGCTGAAGGTATTGTGGCAGCAGAAAATGCCCTGGGAGCCCGC
>JAAYWY010000061.1 GCA_012516165.1 Bacillota bacterium | reverse complement strand
CTAGTAATACACTTGAGGATGACTGGCCAATTATTATATTATCCCGAAGAAATAGAAGGTGATTGTTATACACGTTTGGTTTTGACATTTGAATCATCAGCCCAGCTGCATCTTAGGGATGTTCGTGCCTTAGCCCGAATCACACTGCTTAAGGCCGATGAAGTGCCGCGCTGGGACCCTTTTGTTCAGTTAGGACCAGAACCATTTAGTGATACCTTTACAGTGGAGGCCTTGCAGAACAGCTTATCTAAACGACGGACTGCAATCAAGAATGTCCTATTGTCGCAAAAAGCAGTGGCAGGGTTAGGAAATATATATGCTGATGAGGCTTTGTTTCGGGCACAGATTAATCCCCTGCGTCCCGCTAATTCCCTCACTTTAACGGAAGTTAGCAGGCTGCAGACAGCAATTCGACAGGTACTCATGGACGGAATTCGTTATGGGGGCACCTCCATTCGCGATTATGTTAATTCTGCTGGTACCCCAGGATCTAATCAAGAGCATCTTCAGGTTTACGGACGTAAAGGGCAAAAATGTCACTGTTGCGGTACCCGGCTGGAAGGCTGTCGCTTAGGAGGTAGGAGCACTGTCTATTGTCCTTTGTGCCAACCGATGATGGCATAGCATCTGAAGATTAAGGTTATTATAGGGGTGAAATGTTCATTAGGGGGCATGGTATGATGACGCAGCACCTTCGTTATGGTGGGGCAAAATTTACCAATAACGTGTCACCGGAGGAAATAAACCGTTTTGTTCGTAGTCTGCCGCCCCAGGACAGGGAATCTATGGCTAAGGTAGTAGCTATTCTCGAGCGAGAAGGGTTGATAACTATAGACCAACATGATATCAGCAGCAGCGATGAAGGGTTTGTTCACTTGTATACAGATAGGCATACCGAGAGTTAAAATCTACTTAATGTAACGGTCAAGAAAGCCAACGCATAGACTGCTACAGATTGCCGGAAATAGATCGAGGAGGTTGTAGCAGTATGGCATGGCTTTCTACTTTGGTGTTAGCTTTGGCTGTTAGTTTAGATAGTCTTAGCGTAGGATTTACTTACGGTGTAAAAAAGATGAGAGTTCCTGGTTTCTCATTGATGCTAATGAGTTTAATTTCTGCTTTTGGTATGCTGGTGAGTATGATGGTGGGGCAAAGCTTATGCTCTATACTGGGAAACCAATGTCACATAATTGGAAGTGCTATCCTAATTCTTATGGGCTTTTTTTCTTTGGGAACAACTTGTCTACCAAGGACGAAACAAAAAGGTTTTACTTCCATTTCCACTGCTTCACCTTCCACTGCTTCACCGCTTAAAATGGTGGCCAGGGTGGTAGAGGAGCCAGTAGAAGCGGATCTTGATGATTCAGGAGAAATAAGCATAATCGAAGCCCTACTATTGGGTGCAGCATTGGCTTTAGATTCTTTGGGCACGGGCTTTGGAGCTGCTTTGGCCGATTACCAGCTGGTAATTACCTCGGGACTGGTGGGATTATTGACTTTAGCTACTTTAAGTATTGGACTTCGCGCAGGGCAAATGGTAGAATTACCATCGAATTCACTATGGGCCAAACTTGCACCGGGAGTTTTGCTGGTATTATTAGGTACTTCGAAATTGATATGAGCGGTACTAAATTTATCTCATCAGCAGGGAAGAGATTGCTTTAAGACGAATAATATTCTTTCAGGGGGCGGATGTATGCCTTATAATGACGATGCGCCAGTTGTAGTCCTTACTGGTGGGATAGCTAGTGGTAAGAGCATGGTGGCACAAATCCTGGCAAATTTGGGTGCCCATGTGATTTCTGCTGATGAGATTGCTCGGGAGGTTGTAGAACCAGGCAAACCAGCCCTGAAAAAAATAATATCTACTTTTGGCTTGTCAATGCTAACACCTAATGGTGAACTGGATAGACGTCGTTTAGCTAATTTGGTATTTAATGATGTCAAAGCCCGCCGCCAATTAGAAGAAATAACTCATCCTCAGATCTGGTCACTAATTGAGAAAAAAATAAAAGAAGCCCAGCAAAAGGCGCCCCTTGTGGTGGTAGAAATTCCATTGTATTTTGAAAGCGGTCATTTTATTCCTCAAGCTGAGGTTTGGGTTGTGTATGTGGATGAAACAACACAGTTTAAGCGTTTAATGGCTCGGGACGGACTGAGTTATTACGAGGCCAAGAAACGCCTTGATGCTCAGATGCCGCTAAAAACAAAGTGTGTACGGGCTGATCGCGTAATTGATAACAGTTATAGTAAAAATGAAACTGAGGCGCAGGTAAAGAAAGCCTGGTGCACTCTTATAAGCCATATTACAAAAAAAGAGGATTAGTAAATGGTATTGGGGAAAAAGAAAATAATACTTCAGCTTTTAATATGGAGTATAATTGCTTTTATAGGGTTTAGCTCTGTGGCTTATATTTCTGCCCGGCTTTTGTTTCCTTTACACTATTGGCCGTTGTTGCAACATTATGGCCAACACTATAATATCGACCCATTGCTTCTTGCAGCGGTAATTAGAGCGGAAAGCAAGTTTTTTCCTCGAGCTCAGTCTGAAGCTGGAGCATTGGGACTTATGCAAATTGTTCCGGAGACAGGAGTTTGGGCAGCTGATGAAATGGGGCTAACTGATTTCAATATAGACAAGCTGTTTGATCCTGCTATAAATATTCAGGTTGGGGCTTGGTATCTGCGAGAATTATTGGAGGAGTTTAATGAAGACATTGTATTGGCTTTAGCGGCCTACAATTGTGGGCGTGGCAATGTTAAACAGTGGCTACAAACGAGAAAAGAAACTGAACAACAAGCAAACATAAATGAGTTGCCATATGCTGAAACTCGATCTTATGTGCAGAAGGTATTGCGCAATTATTATTGGTATCAACGGATTTATGGCTAAAACGAAAGGTTATTTGCAAATAAGGTCGAAATAGAAATGGGTATAGATCCCATCGTACTAAGGAGTGAAGAAGTAAATGATAGGGCAAGAAATGACTAGTTTAGAACGGGTACGTAATTTTCAGCCAGAAGCGGACCGCTTATTTCATTCAGCTACTCACGAGGAGATTCTGTGGGGAGCCACTACAGACATCTACTTTGTTCGTAGCTATGAATTGTTACACCACATGGGATTAGGAGGGACACCGGTAGTAGCCGAAATTTTTGCCCGACGCGGTGGTGTACTGGTTGGTATTCAAGATGTAAAAAGATTGCTTGCAAGCAAGAATTCGGTCAAGCTATGGTCACTGGATGAAGGCGAGGAATTTGAACCGCGGGAAGTCATAGCACGTATAGAGGGGCCGTACGATCAATTTGGCTTATTCGAAACAGTGATTTTAGGTTTTTTAGCTAGTCCTAGTGGTTGGGCATCAGCGGCTAGAGAGTGCAAACGAGCAGCTGGAGATGCTCCAGTGTATTGTTTTGGTGCACGTCATTTGCATCCAGCTGTGGCGCCAGTAATGGAAAGAGCGGCTATCATTGGCGGTTTTGACGGGGCCAGTTGTATACTAGCGGCTAAATTAGCTGGACGCGAGCCGGTAGGTACAGTACCTCATGCCGTAATTTTGATTATGGGTGATACGGTACAGGTGGCTAACGTATATGACAAGGTAATGCCAGCCGATGCACCCCGAGTAATTTTAGTAGATACTTTCCATGACGAAGCCGAAGAGGCTTTGCGAGTAGCAGAGGCAATGGGTGATCGGCTGGCTGGCGTGCGTTTAGATACGCCAGGGGAGCGTGGAGGAGTTACTACTGATTTAGTGTTTGAAGTTAGGAATCGTTTGGATCAAAAAGGGTTTAATCATGTTAACATAATGGTGTCCGGGGGGCTTAATCCGGAACGTATTATAGATCTTAAGGCAGCGGGAGCATCGGCATTTGGCGTGGGTAGCTATGTAACAGCGGCCCCACCTATTGACATGACGATGGATATAAAGGTGGTTAATGGTGTACCTGTGGCTAAAAGAGGGAGGATACCGGGAATAACTGATAATCCAAAATTAAAACGCCAGATTTAATGGAGACTGCATCTTGACATAGGGCTCCGTTATGGTATAATCATAATGTGCTCGGCGGCAATGCTGCCGAACCCGCCGAAGTGGTGGAACTGGTAGACACGTGGTGTTCAGGGCGCCATGGGCGTACGCTCGTGAGGGTTCGAGTCCCTCCTTCGGCACCAAGAGTCGGAGTGGCGGAACCGGCAGACGCGTACGTTTGAGGGGCGTATGGGCAACCGTGGGGGTTCAAGTCCCCCCTCCGACACCAACTTAGGGCGAATAGCTCAGCTGGGAGAGTGCCTGGATCACACCCAGGAGGTCACAGGTTCGAGCCCTGTTTCGCCCACCAATAATGCGGAGGCGTGGTGTAGTGGTTAACATGCCTGCCTGTCACGCAGGAGATCGTGGGTTCGAATCCCATCGCTTCCGCCATCTAAAAAATAATAAGCCGCGGTAGCTCAGTCGGTAGAGCAGAGGACTGAAAATCCTCGTGTCGGCAGTTCGATTCTGCCCTGCGGCTCCATTAATTATGCGGAAGTAGCTCAGGGGTAGAGCATCGCCTTGCCAAGGCGAGGGTCGCGGGTTCGAATCCCGTCTTCCGCTCCATTTATTTGTATACTATTTTAGTAGTTTCCCAAAGGATAGGGAGACTACTTTTTTGCTTTCAAACATGATATAATATGTCTACCGCTGGTGGAACAATGTGTCTAGGTTGAACACGGGGGTGGAAGGATTGTGAGTGAGAAGGAAGAAGGTACGTTCTATTTGGTGCGTGAGGAAGCATTGCCTGAAGTTGTCCTTAAGACTATTCAGGCTAAAGAACTTCTTAAACGCGGTTTGTGTTCCACAGTGAATGAGGCAGTTAATCAGGTGGGGCTAAGTCGAGCAGCCTATTATAAATACCGCAATTATATCTTTCCTTTTTATGAGTTAAGTCAAGGCAAAATTATTACTTTGTACTTACTGCTGGATCACATACCGGGTGTCTTATCGCAAATATTAACACGAATTGCTCAGAGCAGAGGTAACATTTTAACCATTAACCAAGGAATACCGCTTCAAGGATTGGCCGATGTTTCCATATCAATTGAAACCAGAGGCATGCTGGAAGATGTGGAGAGTTTGGTGCAATCATTAAAGGCTATCAATGGTGTACGTAAAATAGAAATTGTAGGCCAAGAATAGGAGATAGTTGGCACTTGTAAGGGAGGGGATAAGTAATTGATCGGGGGTACTTGATTTTATACCAAAAAGAAGGTACAATAAAAGGGCAGTCGGGGTATAGCTCAGCTTGGTAGAGCGCTTGCTTGGGGTGCAAGAGGCCAGCGGTTCAAATCCGCTTACTCCGACCATTTAATTATTATTTAACATGATGATAGGCAGCCATTGTTGGCTGCTTTTTTATATTTGTATAAGAGTATCCTTAAAGACTTATGATATAGGGTGTTAGAATTGGTTTTTTATTGAGGTGTGAGTAATGCGTATCTTAATGGTAGTTCGCCCCTGTCAAGGCGGCATTTTAAGCCATGTTAACACCCTTATCAGTGGTCTTGTTAGAGCAGGGCACCAAATTTTTGTGGCTGGTCTACCGACCCCAGTCAACCAGTTAGCAGAAGGCTTTTTTTATTTGCCTTGGAGTAATAATCCTTGGCGGCTATGGAGTTCAGGCCGCATGTTGCAGTCATTGATATATGAATTATCCCCCGATGTAGTTCATTTCCAAGGGGCACTAGCGGCCACATTAGGCTGGACTATTCCTAAAGGCCGTGCCATTTGGGTGTATACGGCTCATAATTTTCCCAGTGTTGGAGCTAGTGGTTGGTGGCGACAAGATGGAATAATAGCTAAAAAAATGGATGCTGTTATAGCAGTATCAAGGTCGCTAGCTGATGTATTAATCCAAAAAGGTGTATCTAAAGAAAAGATCACGGTGATTCCTAATGGCATAGACTTAGATAGGTTTGTTCCCCAACCGTTGAGGTATTCTCCGGATGCTCCTGTCTTATTGGCTATGGGGCGGTTGGTACCAGAGAAAGGATTTGCGTATTTGTT
>JAAYWY010000060.1 GCA_012516165.1 Bacillota bacterium | reverse complement strand
GGCTGAATATCAGATCTATCTGGCAGTGCAATGCTGTGAGCATCTTAACCGGGCTTTAGTGGTGGAACGGGTGGTTATGAAACAATATCGGCTGGAGCAAGTGTCAGTATATCCTATTGCCCATGCTGGCGGATCCATGGCGGCGCTAGCTATGGATTTGTTCCAGGATCCAGTATTAGTGGAAGAGATTCAGGCGCAGGCTGGCTTAGACATTGGCCACACCTTAATTGGTATGCATCTTAAACCGGTGGCTGTTCCGACACGCCTATCGGTAAACAAAGTGGGCGAGGCTTGCTTAGTGGCAGCCCGCACCCGGCCTCGGCTTATCGGTGGTGCTCGGGCTGTGTATGCTAAACCGGGTACAGAAGAATTGGTGTCCGATAAAAAATAGATGGGATGCTAAAGATGTTTTGCGATCGCTGAGAATTTACTAGAAAGGGGAATGCCCAATGGGGTCTTTGCGGAAGGTGGATCCAGAAATTGCCGACAGTATCAAGCAGGAGCTTAATCGGCAGCAGAATCATTTAGAGCTTATTGCTTCCGAGAACTTTGTTAGTGAAGCGGTGTTAGAAGCCCAAGGTTCGGTTTTAACTAATAAGTATGCCGAAGGCTACCCTGGTCGTCGCTATTATGGGGGCTGTGAATTCGTAGATGTGGCCGAAGAACTGGCAAGGCAGCGGGCCTGCATGCTGTTTGGTGCGGATCACGCTAACGTGCAGCCACACTCCGGCGCCCAGGCCAATACAGCCGTATTTTTTGCTGCGTTAAATCCCGGTGACACCATTTTAGGCATGCGCCTTAGCCATGGTGGGCATCTGACCCACGGCCACCCGATTAATCTATCGGGAAAATGGTTTCGAATTGTAGATTATGGGGTGGATGAAAAAACAGGCCGCATCGACTACGAAGAAGTACGGGCCATTGCCCAGCGCGAGCATCCGCGCCTCATTATAGCTGGGGCCAGCGCATATCCGCGGATTATCGATTTTAATATTTTTTCCGATATCGCCCATGAGGTTGGGGCTTACTTAATGGTGGACATGGCTCATATAGCCGGCCTTGTGGCGGCGGGCCTTCATCCCAGCCCAGTGTCGGTGGCTGACTTTGTAACCAGCACTACCCATAAGACATTGCGGGGACCGCGAGGCGGACTAATCCTTTGCCACCGCGACCAGGCAGCAGCCATAGATAAAGCCGTGTTTCCGGGGATTCAAGGTGGTCCGCTGATGCATGTTATTGCTGCCAAAGCCGTGGCCTTTAAGGAAGCGCTAACACCAGAGTTTAAAGAATATCAGCGCCGGATAGTGGCTAATGCCCAAGCCCTAGCCCAAGGTTTGATAAACCGAGGTTTTACCTTGGTATCCGGCGGCACCGACAACCATTTGCTGTTAGTGGATCTTAGACCGCAAAGACTTACCGGTAAAGATGCCGAGGCCATGTTAGATGATATTGGTATTACAGTGAACAAAAACACCATTCCCTATGATCCCGAAAGCCCCTTTGTTACCAGCGGACTTAGACTTGGTACCCCGGCTGTAACCACACGTGGGTTGGGTGTAAAAGACATGGACGAGATAGCAGACATTATTGCCCAGGCTTTAACCTGTTTCGAGCAGCCAGGCGTTAAGGATAAGCTCAGAGCGCGCGTGAGCGAACTTTGTGCTGCCTATCCGTTGTATCTAGGGAAAGAGATTTAGCTATTCTCCAAGAATGATCAGATAGTGCTTTGGCCCAGGAAAAGAGATTTGAAAGAGGGAAGAGAACCATGTCAAACCTTTATGTATTAAATCATCCCATGATCCAGCACAAACTCACCCTTATACGCGATAAAAATACCGGCCCAAAAGACTTCCGCGAGCTGATGGAAGAAGTGGCCATGTTCATGGCATACGAAGTAACTCGCGATTTGGCTGTGGAACAAGTAGAAGTGGAAACTCCGATGGGGCCAGCCAAGTCCTATGTTTTAGCTGGCAAAAAACTGGCCATAGTACCGATACTTCGGGCGGGATTGGGCATGGTGGAAGGAATTTTACGGCTTATCCCAGCGGCCAAAGTGGGACATATTGGTCTTTACCGGGATCCAGAGACACTGGAACCAGTAGAGTACTTTTGTAAATTGCCTGTTGACATCGGCGAACGGGAAGTTATCCTGGTGGATCCAATGTTGGCCACCGGTGGGTCGGCGGTGGCGGCGGCTAACTTTCTAAAAAAACGTGGGGCCCAGAGTATTAAACTAATGTGTCTTATAAGTGCCCCCGAAGGCATAGAAGCCTTTCAGGCAGCTCATCCCGATGTGGATATATTCACGGCAGCAGTGGACAAGTGCCTTAATGAGCACGCTTATATTGTCCCTGGACTAGGAGATGCGGGAGATCGCTTATATGGAACCCGCTAAAAAAGGGGTTCGCCCTGACTGGGATACGTATTTTATGGATATTGCCATTGTAGTGGCCCGCCGTTCCACTTGTCTTCGGCGCCAGGTGGGGACCATTGTGGTAAAAGACCGACGCGTTTTAACTACTGGTTACAATGGCGCTCCGGCGGGATTAATTCATTGTAACCAGGTAGGATGCGTGCGCGAGCGGCTGCAGGTTCCGTCCGGCGAGCGCCACGAACTTTGCCGCGGACTGCATGCCGAGCAAAATGCTATCATTCAGGCGGCGGTACACGGAGTTAGTATTTGCGGAGGAACCCTTTATTCTACTGCCTATCCCTGCTCTTTATGTGCTAAAATGATAGTGAATGCTGGGATCAAGCGGGTGGTTTATCGGGGCAGTTATCCCGATGATTTAGCCAAAGCCATACTAGCTGAGGCCGGTATAGAGGTGACACAATGGGGAGGGGAAACCAATGCAGGAAAAAGGGATCCTGCTACCAAAACTAGATCGACTTAAACCAACACTAGAATCCACCCTGGTTAAACTCTTGGAGGAAGCTGGCGAGTTGGCTCAGGCTGTAGGCAAGTTTCGGGGCTTAAACGGAGAACCAATTACCCTAACAGAGGACCAAGCCTTGCAGGTGATTGCTGCGGAGTTACTCGATGTGGCCCAGACTACAGTCTCCATGATGTTTGTATTAGAGGAACAACATGGTGTGGACCTAGATGAGGCTTTGCGGGATCATATTGCTAAACTAGAGGCTAAAGGGTATCTGTCACCGGGAGACAGATGCAAAGCTAACAATTGACAAGCAGTGGTGAGGACAGGTAAAATTAAGAGAAGCTATGCCAGAAATAGAGGTGTTTGCTTTGCTGGCAGTAGGTATTAGCTTTGCATTATCGGCCTTGGTGGCCTATTGTTCCACGCCGGCGGTGGCGCGTTTGGCCACACGCACCGGCGCTATTGATGAACCGGATAGTAAACCGGGTGGTCGCCATATCCACAACAAACCAACTCCGCGCTTGGGAGGCCTGGCGATTTTTGCTGGATTTACGATCGCCATAGCGGTGGCGGCTTTTATAGCCCATGTTCCCGACTGGGAGCATTTACTAGAACTGTGGTATGGAGCACTGGCTATAGTAATTGTGGGAGTAATCGATGATTACTTCGAGCTTCCAGCCAAGCTGAAATTGGCGGGACAAATACTGGCTGCTGTAATTTTCGTGGCTACGGGCAATGTGGTGGATTGGATTTCCAACCCGTGGGCAAAAAGTCCCTTTCCCGGCATGAGTTATATTGGCCAGTGGGGGATCCCTATAACCATTTTTTGGTTAGTAGGTATCACCAATACCATGAATCTTATTGACGGGTTGGATGGATTGGCAGCAGGTGTAGGAAGCATTGCTTCAATAACACTGCTTCTGGTGGCTTGGCAGGAAGGACAATTTTATGTGATGATTATTGCAGCTGCTGCCGCTGGGGCGGCCCTGGGGTTTTTGCCGTACAATTTTCATCCGGCTCAGATCTTTATGGGCGATACAGGGTCCATGTTACTTGGTTTTGTGCTGGGAGCGGTAGCTGTTCAAGGGATGCTCAAGAGTGCCACTACCATTGCATTAGCAGTGCCTATTTTGGCTTTGGGATTACCTATCTTAGACACCACCTTGGCTATTGTTCGCCGCATAATCCATGGTCGACCTATTTTTCAGGCGGACAAGGGGCATCTACACCATAGACTGTTAGCGTTGGGGTTAAACCAACGTCAAGCGGTAATTATCCTTTATTTTGTCAGCGGTTGCTTTGGTTTAAGCGCGGTAGCGTTAGCTGATGTGAGTTCGCGCCTGGTGGCCATCGCTCTTCTTCTAGTGGGTTTAGGCCTGACTTTGGCCATTGGTCACTCCAGCAGTGATCCACTGGTTACTCGGCACAGCAGCCGGGACATACATGGTTAGGCGGTGCAATGATAGATACGGAGGCCCGGCAGGACCTCCGTTTTTTAACGGGCAGGTACGGGGACCGGCATCCCCCTAGAGTGCTAATCCATGTTGATACAGTTATGCAGACTAGTAATTGTCCTGAAGCGGATCTTAGCGACCGTAGACGGCTTTATTGACAGCATCTAGTTAAAAGAGGAGTTATATTATATGGCTAAGATCAAAATAATATCGGTGTTTGGCACGCGCCCGGAAGCCATTAAAATGGCACCGGTGGTGAAAGCCCTGGCGGCAGAGCCGGAGTTTGATGCCAAGGTGGTGGTAACAGCGCAGCACCGGGAAATGTTAGATCAGGTATTGGAGCTATTTTCTATCCAGCCCGATTATGATTTGAATATTATGGCAGCAGGGCAAAGCTTAACTCAAATTACCTGCCGGGTTTTAGCGGGGTTAGGAGACGTGCTGGCGGTAGAACGCCCGCAGATGGTTCTGGTTCATGGCGATACTACAACCACCTTTGCGGCAGCCTTGGCGGCTTTTTACCAGCAGGTAGCCGTGGGCCATGTGGAAGCTGGTCTTAGAACAGGGGTTAAGTATTTTCCTTATCCAGAAGAAATGAACCGCTGCCTTACTGGTGTCCTGGCTGATTTGCATTTTGCCCCTACCGAGATGGCCCGCACTAATCTCATAAGAGAAGGGGTGTCCCCAAAGCAAATTCAGGTCACAGGCAATACGGCTATAGATGCCCTGTTTTTAACGGTAAAAGAGGAATACAGTTTTTCTCATCCCGAACTTAAGACATGGGATTGGGACCGCTATCGAATACTAGTGGTAGAGGCCCATCGACGGGAAAATTGGGGCCAGCCGCTGGAAAACATATGCCGGGCGGTAGCTGAAATTGCTGCTTCTCATCCCGATGTAGCGGTTATTTTCCCGGTGCATCTCAATCCAAAAGTCCAGGAGCCGGTACAGCGTATTTTGGGAAATTCGCCTCGTGTTCATTTGCTAGAGCCGTT
>JAAYWY010000010.1 GCA_012516165.1 Bacillota bacterium | reverse complement strand
TGCTGTCTAAACTTTTAGATACCAAGTTTCGCTACTTATCGGGCCTAATAAGTGATTTAACAGCAGCATATCGCGAGGTGTGCGGTGTTGTTACAGCTGATATCGATAGCATGTTAGGCCTGCTTAGAGAAACCCTAAGTCGCCGTGGAGTGTTGCAGATCTCTAGCGTTAATCAAGTATGGGGCTTAGCTCAACAGGTACGAAGATTGGTCGACAACTTGATGGATTTACCGGGAAGTGGTTTGTCATTTGCAGCTAATTATGTCCAAGGGGCACGGGTTGAGGCTAGCGGCGATATCATTATCCGTGGTAAGGGTTGTTACCAGTCGTATTTATATGCTGGCTGCTCGGTGCGGGTGGATGGCCAACCAGGCATAGTGTGTGGAGGTGTGGTTCAAGCCCGTGAGCGCATAGCAGTGAATGAAGTGGGCTCTACCGGTGGTAGTCCTACATTGCTTAAGGTGGATGCTGGAGGAACGATTGTGGTGGGAAAAGTGCATGCTAACGTTACCATCCAGGTTGGTGAATCTTATCATAAATTTCAAGATACCGACCAAGGTATAGTAGCACGTATTGATGAAGAAGGACTATTAGCCCTACATTAACCCAAAAACAACTCGCTATAATTAATAAAAAGACAAGGTCCGAGGGAAACCTCGGTTTCTTTTTAGCAGGAAATTGTTTCCATTGGTCGAATACATATATGTATCTGGGGTTAATAAGATGAGGGGGACTATCTTTGCTCAATAATAGAGCTGGCCAGGAAACTCAGGTAAGAGAAGATGAGCTAGTGTCTGGTATTGCCCATGAAATAAAAAATCCACTGGCGTCCATACAGGGTTTTTTACAATTGTTAGCGCGAAGAGTAGAAGAAGATACTACAGCCCTTTATTATGTGCACATGATTATTAGCGAACTAAACCGTTTGCAAGAATTGGTGGAAGACTATCTGTGCTTTGGCTGTATTAAGGTTGCTCCGGTTACGGTTTGTGACCCAGGTGAGATTGTGGATAATGTGGTAGCATTATCTCAGGCAGAAGCAGCCCGACGCGGTATAAAGATAGCTGTCAAAAAGAGTCTTTGTCCAAGGATAGAGGCGGCACCTAAATTACTGCAACAATTATTATGGAACCTTATGACCAATGCCTTGGCGGCGCTATCTAATGGTGGTATGATTACGCTGGAGCTTAGACTCGCTGATGATAATTGGCTACAGATTATCTGCCGGGATACAGGAACGGGTATTCCACCAGCTGTGCTTCCGCAAATCTTTCGCCCCTATTTTACCACCAAAGAAGATGGAACAGGCCTCGGACTTCCCATCAGCCAACGGATTGCAGAGTTTCATGGTGGCCGACTAGAAGTGGAGAGTAAGCTTGGTTCAGGGACTACTTTTATCCTGTGGCTACCTCTTAAGCAGGGTATAAGGGAATGATAAATAAATGTTTGTACCTACTAAAATAAGGGATCCCAGATAACCATTGGATACTAAGACACACTTATGGTATAATAACTGGAAGATGCATCCCATTGAGGAGGAGTACGGAATGGAGGGCAATTCCTACCATTTTTACGAACTTAAACAGGTATTACAAGACTTAGTCGGGCAAGGCTTGAATAAACTATATGACTTGACTATACCGGCGAACGACATTGCGTGGGAAATTCCACCACAAATGGAATTCGGCGATTTGTCCACACCATTACCATTGCGTTTGGCAAAGGTTTTACGTCGGGCGCCGGTGGAAATTGCCCGGGAAATAGCTACTTACTTAACTGACCAGAAGCCGCTTTATGTAAAGGAGTTTACTGTGACAGCTCCTGGATATGTTAATGCTTGGCTGGATATGGCGGTTGTGACACGGTCGGTATTAGATGAACTTACTGTGGATAAAGACAAGTACGGTGAAGTCAAAGTTGGTAAAGGTAAGAAAGTTATAATCGAACATACTAATATTAACCCCAACAAAGCAGCCCATATTGGCCATTTGCGTAATGCTTGTTTAGGTGATACCTTGGCCCGGCTTAAAAGGCGAGCAGGTTACGAGGTAGAAGTCCAAAACTATATCGATGATACCGGTATGGCTGTAGCTGATGTGGTAGTAGCCATGCAGGAATTAGGGCCGGAAGTACCAGAAGACGTGCGTTTCGACTATTTTTGTTGGGATCTATATACCGAGATCAACCAAAAGTACGATCAAGACTCT
Organism: Bacillota bacterium; assembly: GCA_012516165.1. Classification (GTDB taxonomy): domain Bacteria; phylum Bacillota; class DTU030; order DUMP01; family DUMP01; genus JAAYWY01. The sequence goes on along the minus strand of JAAYWY010000010.1, from coordinate 842 downwards.
AGCCTACAGGAGAAGCGCTATGAAGTTTTGCGTCTAATCGAAGAAGGCAACAATCCCACGGCTGAGCTGGCAAAAGAAGTGGCTCAAAAGATTGTAGAGTGCCATTTAAATACCATGTGGCGCCTTGGTATTTACTATAATCTCCTTAATTGGGAAGGGGATATACTTCGCTTAGGTTTTTGGGATCAAGCGTTTGAATTGCTAAAGTCCAAAGGCCATTTGGTATTCGAAGAGGAAGGGGAGAATGTCGGCTGCTGGGTGGTGAAACTAGGTGATGTACCGGAGTTTGAAAATCTAGAAAGCCCGGACAAGGTTCTGGTTCGTTCCAATGGGACGGCTACTTACACGGCAAAAGATATTGCTTATCAGCTGTGGAAATTTGGCGTTTTAGGAAAGGACTTTTTTTACGATCGGTACTGTTTGCAACCGAATGGTACAGTTTTGTGGACCACTAGTAGTAGTGGTACCAAAATGGATCGTTTTGGGCGAGCCGATCAGGTAATTAATGTTATTGACTTACGGCAGAAATATTTGCAGGATGTATTGCGGTTTTCTCTTATTAAATTAGGCTTTGAGCGAGAAGGGAAGAACTCAATCCACTTTGGATATGAAGTAGTAGCTTTGTCGCCTAAGACAGCTCGTGAATTAGGGGTTCCAGTGGACGATGAAGGTGAAAAAAGTATTTATGCCATGTCTGGCCGCAAAGGTATTGGCGTGAAAGCTGACGATTTAGTAGAACGTGCCATTGAGCATGCTACAATGGAAGTGGCCAAGCGCCATCCAGAGATGTCACCGGAAGAGCATCGCAAGCTGGGGCTGGATATTGCCGTTGGAGCTATCCG
>JAAYWY010000059.1 GCA_012516165.1 Bacillota bacterium | reverse complement strand
TCTTGGTGGTGGACTACATGGCCCGGGAAGAGGGCCTCACCTTTTCTCCTTCCCGTTTTGGGGCACTATTAGCTCGTGGGACGGTTATCGGTCAGGATGTACTGTTAGCTAAACCGCAAACATATATGAATTTAAGTGTATTGGCCGTGGCAGGCCTAGTGCGCTTTTATAAGCTAAACCCCCGGGATGATCTGCTGGTTATTTCGGATGATTTAGATTTGCCCCTAGGACGCTTGCGTTTTCGGATGCGCGGTAGTCATGGTGGCCAGCGGGGACTGCTGTCTATTATGACTGAACTGGGGACAGAGGAATTTTGCCGTTTGCGCGTTGGCATTGGGCGCCCGGAGCGAAACGAAGATGCTAAACACCATGTTCTGTCCCCTTTTAGTGCAGAGGAAAACCTAATCTTAGATGAAGTCATTCTAGCAGCAGCGGGGGCTATACGCACCTGGCTCAGCCAAGGCCCCATCGAAGCTATGAATCGGTTTAACAGCTTTGACGCCCGACCCATAAAGGATTGCCAGGGAAACAAACAAACCAGCTAGGCACATAAGGTCCAGCTGGTGATAATTCAAACAAAAGGCATATAGTCAGGCTGTGGTATTTCACCCAATAGTCGACGACAAGCAGTAGCCAGCCGGGTTACACCGTGTTTGATTTCAGCGGGTGAAGAGGAAGCATAAGTTAGCCGAAAGTAGGGCGAAGGCCGTCCTGTTGAAGTAAAGGTAGAGCCAGGGGCGATGATTACGCCTTCCTTTAGGGCCTCCTGGTAGAGGGAGAAGCTATCTTGATTGTCCGGTAGGCGGAGCCAAAAATTAAGACCGCCAGCCGGGAGAGAAAAGGTGATACTAGGAGGTAGTTCCTGGCGTAAAGCGGTGATCAACGTAAGATAACGCTCCTTATACAGCTTATGGACACGGGTCATCTGTTGTTCCCAGATATCATCTCTGAGCAAAAGCTCAAACACACGTTGAAAGAGACCAGAAGTAAAGATGTCAGAAGTGTGCTTAGCCGTAAGAATTTCCTGACCTACGGCTGGCGGGACAACCAAAAAGGCTAATCTTAGACCAGGAAGTAGTACCTTAGAAAAACTTTTTAGATAAAGGACTGGTACCTCCGGTGGTGCCAGTGCGGCTAAAGGTGTTAAGTCCACCTGGTTAAAACTAAGTTCGCGAAGGTAATCATCTTCCACAATAGTAAGGTGATAACGGGCTGCTATCTGTAGCAGCCCTTCCTTTTTTTCTCTACTGTAGGATACCCCGGTAGGATTTTGAAAGGCTGGCATTAAGTAAAAAAACCGCGGGCGAGTGGTGGCCAGAAGGTGTTGCAAGATGTTAAGATCGGGGCCATCTTCTTGAAGGGGGACAGCGGCGATGCGGGCCCCCCGCGAGCGAAATGCAGCCAATGCCCCGGGGTAAGTGGGTTCTTCCACCAGCACTGTGTCCCCGGGGTTAATAAGGCTTTTGGCGATAATATCTATTCCTTGCTGAGCCCCAGAAATAACTTGAATATTGTTGCTGCTAACCTTAATGCCCAGCTTCGTCAAGGCAGCGGCCACTGCAGCGCGCAGCGGTGGATACCCTCGGCTGTCTTCGTAAGCAAAGGCGTTACCACCGTCGCGATCGATCACCTGATTAATAAGCTGCTTTACTAAAGTTACCGGCAACAAGTCTGGGTCTGGAGTAGCGCTGGCAAAATTGATAGTCCCTGGCGGAATCTCCAATTGTCCTTGGTCCAGTAAGGTAAGACCAGTTGGATCCTCGGCTGATATAAAGTTTGGTGTTGGAGGGGCACCAGGGGCAACATAAGTGCCACTGCCAGCTCGCGATACGGCTAGTTTAGCCTGCTTTAATTCCTCATAGGCTTTAACTATGGTGACGGTATTAACCTTAAGTTCAGCTGCCAGAGTGCGTATGGCGGGGAGCTTGCTCCCTGCCACCATGTTACCTGCCCGGATCTGTTCAGTTAATTGTTGAGCAATTTGCATATACAGCGGTACGGAGGAGTTATGCTCAAGGTGTATCGATATATTTTCAGCCATAATTGCCCCAACCCCCTTCTTGACCAATACACATACCAATGTTATACTACAGTTAATATTGTGTAGCGGTTTACTGCTGAGTATGTTTCTATTTCTACCGCTTCTACCGCGGCATCTGTATCGCTACACTCACTGTACCAGATTTGCCATTAAAAGTAAAGGAGGCTGCTTTATTTAATGGGTGAAAACCACTGCTCACCAAAAAAGAACATGACCGAAATATTTACAGGCGGCGTAATCATGGATGTGACCAACCCTGAACAGGCCAGAATTGCCCAGGAGGCCGGAGCCTGTGCAGTAATGGCTTTGGAGAGGGTTCCAGCTGATATCCGTCGTGATGGCGGAGTAGCCCGTATGTCCGATCCGAATATAATCAAGGCGATTAAGAAAGCTGTAGATATACCGGTGATGGCCAAAGTGCGTATTGGTCACTTTGTTGAGGCTCAAATTCTAGAAGCCTTAGAAGTGGACTTTATCGATGAGAGCGAAGTACTTACGCCAGCCGATGAGAAATATCATATTGATAAAACCAAATTCAAAGTGCCCTTTGTTTGTGGAGCCCGCAATTTAGGTGAGGCTCTCAGGCGCATTGCAGAGGGAGCGGCCATGATCCGGACGAAAGGCGAAGCCGGTACCGGCAATATTGTTGAGGCAGTACGGCATTTGCGGACAGTCAACGAAGGGATTGCCAGTCTTAGAGGCCTGGAGAAGGCCGAATTGGTAGTTGCAGCCAAAGAGATGGGAGCACCACTAGAATTAGTAGAGTATGTGGCTAAAGAGGGCCGCCTTCCGGTGGTTAACTTTGCTGCTGGCGGTGTAGCTACACCAGCTGATGCTGCGCTTATGATGCAGCTGGGAGCCGATGGTGTATTTGTGGGTTCTGGTATCTTCAAGTCCAGCAACCCCGAAAAACGTGCACGAGCTATCGTTCAAGCTGTAGCTCATTACAACGAACCAGCCATTTTAGCTGACGTGTCGGCCGATCTAGGCGAAGCCATGCCTGGAGTCGATATCGCCACCCTGCCTGCCGAGAATCGCTACGCCGAACGCGGTTGGTAGATATAGACAGTAGAGGCTCTTAGCCAGCCACGGGGACAGTTTTATGGCAGGCCCATCAGGTCCATAAAAAAGAAAAAACCGGCAAGACGGCTCATAAAGGCTGTCTTGCCGGTTTTGTTTTCGTGGTGCGTGCTTAGGCCTTGTTTGGAATATGCAAAGCCCTATTGTCTACAGCCAGGGCAGCTTCGGCTAAGGCTTCACTGACGCTGGGGTGCGGGTGGATGGTGGAAGTGAGTTCATCCACGGTAGCTTCTAATCTTAGGGCCAGAGCGGCCTCGGCGATAAGTTCGGTGGCATGGGGGCCTAAGA
>JAAYWY010000058.1 GCA_012516165.1 Bacillota bacterium | reverse complement strand
TATGTGACCAGCATTGGGCTGAGCATCTAAGGTCGGTCCAAACACTTGGGCAAAATACTTCCAAAAGGTTTGGGGCCGAGCATACAATGCATCCACCGATAAATACTCCATGGGGTCAATATGGTTCCACAGACCCGTACCGGGACTGCGAAAGTCCGGAATACCGCTTTCAGTGGATATACCAGCTCCAGTCAATACTACTGTCCGACCACGATATTGGTTCAATAAATTGGCTAACGCTTGTATTGGACTTAATGGCACTTTAGTCATCTCCCAGGAATTGTTCCTGACCATTTTATTCTTCATCGGGGGAACAATTTCCTGCTTTTCCAACTATATCCCATTTAGTCCATCATTAGTCCATTTCACTCCAAACACTTGGGCAAAATGCTCTATTACTCGCTCTCGGACAGTAGCTAAATCCGGTGCCTGCCCCAGTATTTGCTCCAAAGACGTTACTCCATAATCGGCAATCCCACAAGGTACAATAAGCTGAAAATGATGTAAATTAGGGGCCACATTAAAAGCAAAACCATGATAAGTTATCCAGTGCTCCACTGCCACACCAATAGCCGCTATTTTTTCGTCTGCCACCCAAACACCCGTGTAGCCGGGAAAGCGGCGGCCCTGGATGCCAAAGTCAACTAAAGTACGAAGCAACACTTCTTCGTAGTTTCGCAGCAGCAGGTGCAGGTCGCGGCCATGACGTTTGAGGTCCAAAATAGGGTACCCTACCAACTGCCCCGGACCGTGATAAGTCACATCACCGCCTCGTTCTACTTCGAACAGTTCAATGCCTTCTCGAGCCAAAGATTTTGCCGAAACTAAAATATGCTCTCGTTTGGCACTGCGGCCTAAAGTAATCACCGGGTCGTGTTCCACTAAGATCAGGGTATCTGGCTCTTCCCCGGATCGGACTTTGGTCATAAGCTCCTTTTGCGCATGCCAAACAGCAGCGTATTTCTGGCGGCCCAGCCACAACACCTTGGCCGGTATCATAACTTGTCACCTCGTACCTTGGCCGCTTGTGCAGCTTCTTTTGCTTTATACGAACTGCGCACAAAGGAGCCAGCGGCCACAAAAGCAAAGCCCAACTCATAGGCCTCATCTTCCCACACTTTAAACTCATCCGGCGGTATATATCGCACAATAGGCAGATGGTCCAAAGAGGGGCGCAGGTATTGCCCTAAAGTTAAAATGTCGCACCCCACAGAACGCAAATCTTGAAGAACTTGCCTTACCTGACCTCGCTCTTCTCCTAATCCCAACATTAACCCTGACTTGGTAAAAACATCAGGGTTAGTTTTCTTAGCTGCTTTCAGCACCGCCAGCGACCGCTGGTAATCAGCTCCGGGTCGTACTGTTTGATACAACTCCGGTACTGTCTCTATGTTGTGACCAAAAACAGTCACCCCTGCCTCCAATACCCTCTCAATTGCACGTTCGTCCCCCTGAAAATCAGGCACTAGCACCTCTACGTCGGTCCCCGGACAAACAGCGTGCAGTCGGTTGATACAAGCAGCAAAATGCCCAGCTCCACCATCTGGTAAATCATCGCGGGTCACTGACGTTAGCACCACATATTTAAGTCCCAGCTGTTTTACCGCCACAGCCAAATGCTCAGGCTCCGCCGGGTCTGGTGGCAAGGGCCTACCGTGGGTTACATTGCAAAAACGGCAGTTGCGCGTACATAGATCTCCCAGGATTAAAAACGTGGCCGTTTTCCGGCCAAAACACTCGCCCGCATTAGGGCAGGCCGCATTTTCACAGATAGTATGAAGGGACAAATCTTTAAACATTTCCTGTAGCTTTTCCAATGTCCCCGGCTCCGGCGCCCTTAGCGTAAGCCATGACGGCCGCTGATCGTATTCCCGTACGCTTCCATCTTTTTCCGACAATCTAGCCAACCTCGCTTTCCCTCTCGGGGTCAGGTGTAAACTAATTATACTAATTTTGCCTTGGTTGGGAGAATATTAGATAACCCCAATGATGTCCTCGATACCTTCTAGAAAATCCACCGGGTATTCTTCGATTTCTCCCTTGTCGCCCAGTTCGGCCAAGCGTGGATCCACCGGCAAAGCTCCCAGGAACTTGAGGTTTTCTGCCTGGGCTGCCGCTCGTACATGGCTGGGACCAAAAAGCTCAATCTTCTCACCGCAATGGGGACAATTTAGATAGCTCATGTTTTCTATTACGCCCAAAATAGGTACATTCAGCATCTCGGCCATGCGAATGGCTTTTTTAACTACCATAACAGCCAATTCCTGTGGTGAAGAAACCAAAATAATACCGTCTAAAGGCAATGATTGCAGCACGGTAAGAGGAGCATCGCCTGTTCCAGGCGGCAAGTCCACAATTAAGTAATCTAGATCACCCCAAACCACATCGGTCCAGAATTGCTGAACCGCTCCGCCAATAAGTGGGCCGCGCCAAATAACAGGGTCGTCTTCGTTGGGCAGAAGCAAATTAAGCGACATTATGCTGATACCCAGTAAGCTCTTGGGTGGAATCAGGCCCAAAGCTGTGGCTTCCGGCCGATCTTTGATACCAAATAGTTTGGGAATAGACGGGCCGGTAATATCAGCGTCTAAGACACCTACGCTCTTTAATTTCTTGGCTAAAGCACTAGCTACCAGCGCTGTTACAGTGGATTTTCCTACTCCACCTTTACCGCTCATCACCGCCACCGCGTGACGGATCAAGCTATGCTCTGGAACCGGCAGCTTGTCTATACCGACTTTGGTTTTCGACGGGCAAGTTTCGCATTGGCTACCTGGCCCCTGCTCGCAGCTATTGCATTCTGGATTTTGTTCAGTGGTCATTTCTTCGCCTCCTGTTGCAAGTTTGCATCTTACTCATAGTATCTCTAGTTTATATCGAACGCAAGCCCATAATTGGTCGATATTCCCTGGCAATAAACAAGATTGCTCCCTATAGGCAAAAAATAATGCAGGCCAGAAGTGGCCGGGCAGTTTACATAAGGGAAGCTAAATCATATCTTTTGCCCGGCAATTCCCGGTACATGTCCGGATGGCACGTAAGGATCACCAGCTGCATACGATCCGCGGCCGCTTTGTTCAGGAGATTCAATATACGCTGGCGCCGCCAGCTATCGCTGTTGACTAGGGAATCGTCCAAAACTACCAATTGACGCTCATCAGCGCTTAGAAAATGAGCCAATGCCAAACGCGTCAGCAGTAACATTTGCTCTTGGGTGCCGATAGAAAAGGCGTCTATCGGTTGTGGTAGCTCTTCGTTACTGATATTTATACCGGCCAAGGATAAATCGGCCGCTAGTTCTAAGCGACGATTGGGCCGGTCGGTAACATGCCTAACTAAATCATTTATCCCCTCACGGATAGGATCGGTAAGGCTGGTAAGCATAGCCTCATGGCGTGCATGAGCCAATTGATACAGAAGTTTTATCGCCTGCGCCTGCGCCGCTAACCAACGATAGTGGCCCTGAACTATTTCGTGTTTTTCTTCCAGCTCTCCGATCTTGGAATACAAACCTTCCTCGGAATGAAGATTGATCTCGGCCCGCAACCCAGCTATTTCTTCGCGTAGGCTAAAGGTTTCCTGTTGTTTTTTGACCAGTTCTGTTTTTTGCCGGGCCGCTGTCCGCTCTAAGTGGTCGGCATCCGGAGGCAATTGGTTTTTGAGCTGGGTCAATACACGGGTTTTTTGTTCTTTATCATCTTGGGCTTTCTTAAGACTCTGCTCCAGTTGTTGTTTGTCCCCCCGATAGTTAGCTAAGCATTTTTTAAGCTCTTCACCGGCCGTATTTTTGAGTGTCTGGTGCTCATTTATTTCTTGTTCAAGTGTACGCTGTCTATCTAGTTTATCCTGTAACTCTTTTCTTAGAGCTTCAAGTTCTTTTTGAGCTTTGTCCTGTTTTATTTCCAAATCTTTAGTTTGCTGTTCTAGCTCAGCCGTATCAGCCACCAAAGCTGCGTTTAGGTCAGCTATATTGATACCTAGTTCCTGGCACTGCTGTTTTAATTGCTGGTTTTTAACTATACCTTCGTGCTTTAGCTCGTCTATAGAATCATGGTCACCTAATATATTGGCCTGTTTCAGCTTTAAGTTATCAATTTGCTGCTGAATTTTTTGGGCCCAGTTATATCTTGCCTGTAAATCAGCTACGCTCTCAACCTGGCAAGTTTGCAAAATAGCCGCCAGCCTGTCTTTAGCCATAGAAAGTTGGTCTAAAATCTCTTTTAACTCGGCTGCTCCCGATTTAATAGTAAAAGTACCCACGTTGGCGATTTCCAGCTGTATTTCGGCTCCAGTGGCAGTAACAGTAAGTGGGTGCTTCGGCCCGACACTGTGTTCTTCTTTTCCTTCATCGGTGATTACCGTTATCTTAAAGTCCCGGTCTGGCCTGAAATCCACCTGTATACCCTGGGCTCTAGCCTGGCCTTTATAAATTTCTATTTGTTGTTGTTGCTGCTGTGCATTTTGCAACTGTTCTAATGTCGGTACAGGTTTTTGACTCAACTCTGTTTGGAAATTCAATATATCTTTCTCTAGCTGCTGAGCAGCCGTATATTTTTGCTTAATCTTGTTAATTTCCGTCAGTAAATCTTGGCTTTGCTTTAATTTATACGCGTGGGTAAGCTTGCGATTGGTGCTCTTTAATGCTTTAGTAAGGTCGACTATGTCTACTTGTTTGGCGGTTACTTGTTCCTGCAGTTTTTTAACCAGCGGTCGGATAGAAGCTAATTCTTTTTCTCTGTCTTTCATTATCCGGTCTGCATCTTGGCTCTTTTTTGTCCATGCTTGCACCTGATCCCAATCCTGCTGCAGGAGCCGCCATGTTTCCACGGCTGCTTTTTGTTCGGCTTCAGCAGTGGTGATCTGAGACTTTAGTTCTTTTACTGTTTCCACTTGAGCGGTAAGTAAAGTCAGGTTTTTTTCCATCACTTGGATCGCTTGCTGATATTGGTACAGTTGTTTTTCTTTGGTTTCCAACTGTGATGACTTGACAGAAATATTCTCTAAGCGATCCCGTGCTTCTTTTAATTCGGCTTCCAACTTTCTGCGCTGGGTACGAACCTGATTAAGCTCTGACTTGGCCGAAATTTGCCCTGTCTTGGGGGTAAAAACGGCAGCATAACGATCATCGATCAACTGCAGTAATCTGTTATCACGAGAGGTAAATAAAGTAGCCCCTACTGCCTGGCGGAAATGGTCCTCCATATGACGGGAAAGACTGGGTGAGGCAAACCGCTCCTTATCCTGAGGCATCCACAAAAGGTGCGCCAATCCCCAATCGGAGCCTTTGGCTAAGCCTCGTGCTGGAAAGCGAGCCAGCATAAACTCACGCACTCTTTCGTCAGCTCGTTTCCCGTCGGCCAAGCGCAGGTAACGGTCCCCTGCTTTTTCCGATAAGATACATTGGGCTTGATCCAAAAATCCTTTTTCCAACCGATAGCGTTTGCCGCCTGCCGTAAACTCTACTTCGATAGTTGGACTAAGATCGGTTCCCCACGGACGGTAGGCCAAGATTTGTTCCCCGCCCACATCATGCCGATTGCAAAAAGCCAAGATCAGCCCCCACACTAAAGTAGACTTCCCTGTTTCGTTAGGGCCAAAAATTATATTTAGGCGTTCATCAAAGTCAGTTAAAGCCACTGGATTACGAAAGCAGCGCAACCCCGCCACCTGAAGTGAATTAAGTAGCACCGCTTACACCTCCTCGGAAAGTCCGGCCAAAACCCTAATGGCTTGGGCCGCATCTTCGGCTAAAAAACCTTTTTTGATTATCTCGTTTAATAATTCTTCACTGGGTCCTGTACCTGCCGTAAGCTCCGGCGGCAAATCAGTCAGCGGCTGGCCCAGTACCTCAGCCGTAACTTTTAGATCGCTTAGCAGAGCTTGAACAAATGGCTGGCTGCGGGCCATATTAAGGAGATTGGCTGTAATCGGTTGTGTAAGAACCCGACTGGTATCAATATCTACATACAATAGCCGGGCCGCTAACCATTCGCTAAGTTCTTTTAATTGGGCACCGCCATCGGACGGCAGGTGCCCTGCTAGAACTAAGCGGAGTAATACTGTTTCTGGTTTCCCAAATTCCTCTACGCGCTGCTTGACCCAACGCCTAAGTTCATCTATCCCGGCCCCAAGATCATACTCCCATCTAACCCATTTCAGGGTGCCGGTTTCGAGCGCTTCTATTTTAGGTTCCTCACCCGGTCCATCAATAGAAATCAACAGCGCACAGCCGCTTCCGGGTTCATCAAACCCTGTCGGTTCGGGTGTGCCAGAATAATAGGTCCGCTGGCCCACAGAAAACAATGAATGCCAATGCCCCAAGGCCAGATAGTCTAACTTCTGCCGCTCGGCGGCATCTAAAGCTATCGGAAAATCATCTGCTTGATAACGCCCTTCAATCATAAGCGACCCGTGGGCCACACCAATGTTGATGGTATCAGAAGAAATATCTGGCCAGATAGCGGTGGGATCCGAAGTGGATTTCTTGGTAAAGTTCGGTGCAGGCAAAAGTATAACTCCCGGTAGCACCTCAACGGGATCAGGATTGGTAAATATATGCACATTACTAGGCAGATTACCTGCCAACGTTGGTCGCAAATAGATGGAATCCGGCGTGAGCGGATCGTGGTTGCCCGGCAAGATGTATATTGGTAATGGGCATTGCTCCATAATGCTCATTAATTTATGTACCATCCGGTTATCAACCTGGTTGTCTTCAAATGTGTCACCAGCAACGACAACAAAATCCGCCTGTTCTTCAACTGCGGCGTTGAGCAGCCGCCGCACTGTTTGCAAACGAGCCGCCCGCACTTTATCGCCCACCGAAGCAACATGCCGGGCCTTCATGCCAATTTGCCAGTCAGCTGTATGCAAGAAACGGATCAAGCTCTCCTCCCCCTCCTCATGAAATACTTCCTAAAGTAGTATTCGTGGCTATAGGTGGCATTCCTTTTCTCTATTTGTCAAAAGCTTAATTTTAGCTAAAGCCCGCCCTAAATATAAAGCCCCTTTTCAGGGGCTTCTTGAAACACTAAGTCTATATTACAATTAGGATCGCACAGCCAGTAAGCGTTCGGCGACGCTATCCAACCGTTCCCGTTGCTCGGAACTAAATTTTTCTACCCAGCGTTCGGGGATGGCTGCCAAACCATAGCATACTCCGGCCAGGCCGCCGGTAATAGCACCCACGGTGTCGGCATCGCCACCTAGATTGACAGCTGATATCACCGCTTCCTCTAATGTACAGGTTGATTGCAAAGCCCATAGAGCACAGGCCAGTGTATCTACTGTATAGCCTGTAGGTTCGGGTTTGCTCATCTTACAGGTCAGCTCGGTCCACATGTGCACAAAAGGTTCGATATTTTTTAAGTGTTGGGTCAAATAAAGCCGGGCAGAATCTAGGCTCTGGTGCAAATCTTCGCCTGCAGTAAGAAAATAAGCTGTTAAGCAATATAGCTGACAAGTAAGTGCCGCTCGCTCATCCCAATGGGTCATCTGGGCTATCTGGCGGGCTTTTTCGACCACATCTTCTAGCTTAGGATAAGCTAAAGCCACTGGTAATGTACGCATAAGAGCTCCGTTACCTGCTGTGTGAGCTGTCTCAGCGTGTAATTGGCAGGCCGCTTGGTGCCAACTAAGTCCCCTTCTCACTTTATTAAATACAGCTGCACAAGTGGTCCCTACGTCCTTGGGACCGGTTTTGTACCAACGCAGGAATTCCTCTCCAATTGTGTTTATTGGGTCATGAGGCACCCGCGCAATACCTTCCGCCACTGCAAGCGTCATTTCTGTATCGTCGGTCCATTCACCCGGTGCAAGTTTTAGCCAACCTCCGCCAATAATATCGGTTAGAACACCATACCTTTCCTCAACAATATCTCTTCCCATAAACTCCAGCGTGGCCCCTAAAGCATCACCAACTGCTACTCCATATAACCCACCTTTAACTTTATCTTTTATATCCACGTCCAAGGTCCTCCTTTTCTTCGGCACCACTGGCGGCCAAAGTCCCTGGGTCCAGTATACTATACCTACCCCGTCAATATCTGATGGACCTAAGACAAATTTATGATATTATATGTATGCTCCCCTGGTCAGAAAGGAGAAGGGTAATAATGAGTGACTTAATGCATCGATTAGCAACAGAACTACACTTGGACGCCAACAAGGTACAGGCCGCCGCTCAACTTCTGGACGAAGGCAACACTGTACCTTTTATTGCCCGTTATCGTAAAGAAGCCACCGGCGGTTTAAGTGACGAAGAACTCCGACAACTATCCGAACGCCTCGCTTATTTACGCAGTTTAGAGGAACGAAAAGAAGAAGTATCCCGACTTCTTAGGGAAATGGACAAGCTTACACCACAAATTGAGCAGCAATTACAAGCTGCAGTCACGCTGCAGGAAGTTGAGGACATCTATCGGCCGTTTCGGCCTAAACGGCGTACCAGAGCCACCATCGCCCGTGAGCTAGGATTGGCACCGCTGGCCGAAATCATCCTGGCTCAAACCCAGTCGCTAGCCCCTGGCGATCTGGCTGCCTTTATCAATCCGGACCTGGGCGTAGCCGATACTGATACCGCTTTGGCTGGGGCACTGGACATTATTGCCGAAATCATAGCCGATGATGCCGAGATCAGAAAAAAAGTACGGGACATTACATATAGGAAAGGTGTGGTTTCCTCCAGCAGCGCCGATGAGCAGGCGACTACTTATTCTATGTATTTTGATTTTTGTGAACCGGTGACCAAGATAGCGCCTCACCGCATTTTAGCTCTGAATCGGGGCGAAAAAGAAAAAGCACTGGCCGTAAAGATCGAAGCCCCGGAAGAAGCGATAATTAGTACCATAGAGTCCACCTATGTTAAACCAGGCTCGCCAACCGCTGAACTTGTGGCCCGGACAGTCCAAGACGCCTACAAGCGCCTTATTGCCCCGGCCATTGAGCGGGAAATTCGTAATCTCCTTACCGAAAAGGCCGAGAGCCAAGCCCTGGATGTTTTTGCTCGCAATCTAAAGAATTTGCTTCTTACACCACCGGTAAAGGGAAAAGTGATCATGGGCTTTGACCCTGCCTACCGGACCGGGTGTAAAATAGCCATCGTCGATCCCTCCGGCAAACTCCTGGCTCATACTGTTTGTTATCCCACACCACCACAGAATAAAACTGCTGAGGCCAAGCAAATACTCTTGGCTCTTATCGATCAGTACCAAATAGATGTTATCTCCTTGGGCAATGGTACGGCTTCCCGGGAAAGCGAGAAGTTCTTGGCCGATGTAATAAAAGACGCTACCCGACCGGTAAGCTATGTTATTGTAAGCGAAGCCGGAGCATCGGTTTATTCGGCGTCAAAGCTAGGGAGCGAAGAGTTTCCCCACCTGGATGTTTCGTTTCGTGGAGCCGTATCCATTGCCCGGCGACTACAAGATCCACTGGCCGAACTGGTAAAGATTGATCCCAAGTCGCTGGGAGTCGGTCAATACCAGCATGATGTAAACCAAAAGAAACTAACAGAAAAGCTGGCCGGGGTGGTGCAAGACTGTGTTAACAGCGTAGGCGTAGATGTAAATACAGCTTCACCGGCCCTGCTACGCTATGTCAGCGGTATCACCACCAGCGTGGCTCAAAACTTAGTAAAATACAAAGAAGAGCAGGGTCTTATAAAATCGCGCCAGGAACTTTTGAACGTCCCTCGTTTAGGACCTAAAGCCTTTGAACAATGTGCTGGTTTTTTAAGAATCCCGGAAAGTGACAACATCCTGGACAATACGGCGGTACACCCCGAAAGCTACAACGTAGCCGAGAAAATCATGGTTCTTTATCCGCTGCCAGAACTTCAGCACCACACTTTTTCGGCCGAAGAAGTATCTAAGCTGGCCCAAACGCTGGGTGTGGGCGTTCCTACTCTGCGTGATATCATAGCTGAACTGAAAAAACCGGGGCGTGACCCCCGTGAACAACTGCCAACGCCGATGTTTCGTACGGATGTTTTAGAACTAAAAGATCTACAACCAGGGATGATCCTCTGGGGCACAGTACGTAACATTACCGACTTCGGTGCCTTTATCGACATCGGCGTTCACCAAGACGGTTTAGCTCATATTTCCGAGCTCAGCGACCGCTTTGTCCATTCACCTTTTGATGTAGTAAACGTGGGCGACATGGTTAAAGTGCGCGTACTATCGGTAGAGCCAGAGCGCAACCGTATTGGATTATCGTTAAAAGGCGTCTAAAAAGTAAGCCATGGTCCTGACCAGGAAACTCTTAAAATAGGTCAGGGCCTATTTTTTATGCTCAGTAGCCCTTATCCTTGATCCAATACTGATATCAATATCTCGATAGAATTGGGAATAACATTTAGAGCTACTAAAGATGCGTACACCGTAGCTACTAACCATAAAGTTAAGAAAGCTGCCAGCTCCCTCCACTGCTTTTCTTTAATGAGTAACGGTAATTGAATAGCCAGTATTACCGCCATAATCGCCAGTACTTTTAGCAATGCCCAAGCAGCTCCCTCTACTTATTAATCCCAACTGGTTCCTTAATCAATTAACATCTAACCCCGTAGTCCAAGCTCTACTTCGTCATCATCCTGAAGGATCTTATAGCTTCTTTAGTTGTTTGGTTCCAGCCCAGGAAGTTTTGTTAAAGATCCTTCGCTTCGCTCAGGATGACGCAACAGTATGTTCGGGATGACATAACAGTATGTTCGGGATGACGCAACAGTATGCGCTCCTATTTTATTCCTACTGGCTCTTTGATTAGACCGGATACCGAGATCTTGGCTCTCACATCCACTTTTACTTCCAGTTGAGAAAACAGCAGCGGCCATCTAGGCTCCAACTGTTTCCACTTTTGGGGTTGTAAGCGATAAACAGCATTGCCAAAACCGAAGATGTCACTCTTTAGATCCTGAGCCCGGCGTACAGCAAGCATTATATCATTTTTAATAATTGTAGCGGTACGCCGTTCTAGCGAAGACAGGACATCTTGTTTTAAGACCATATC
>JAAYWY010000057.1 GCA_012516165.1 Bacillota bacterium | reverse complement strand
TAGTTTCAGGAAAGAGTAAGGTTGTAATCCCTGGGTTGGTTAATACCCACACTCATGCTGCCATGACTTTATTTCGAAGCTATGCCGATGATCTGGCTTTACATCCTTGGTTAAAGGAGAAAATATGGCCCCTGGAGGCTAAACTCACTCCTGAGGCTGTTTACTGGGGTTCTCTATTGGCTTGTTTAGAAATGATGGAAGCTGGAGTAACCACCTTTGCCGATATGTATTTTTTTATGGAGCAGACGGCTCGTGCTGTAACAGAAAGTGGTCTTAGAGCTGATTTATCTGTTGGTATGGCTGGCGTGGATGCCAAAGCCGGGCAGAAGGCGTTAGAACAAGGATCACTGTTTGTACAAGAGTATCAAGGCATGGCTGAGGGCCGTATTAACTGTCGGTTAGGTCCCCATGCTCCCTATACTTGTCCCCAACCTTTCATAATAAAGGTTCTAGAAACAGCTCAAGAAATAAATTGTGGTATCCATATTCATCTGGCAGAGACTAAACTGGAAGTTGCGGAACTGGTAAAAGAAACAGGTTTAACGCCGATAGAATTTTACCATGAGGCACTACAAAAAGTAGGGATGGTACCTTCGTTGGCGGCCCATTGTGTACATGTGAACGATCGTGATATAGATATTTTGGCACAAGATAAGATAGGAGTTGCTCATAACCCTGGTAGTAACTTAAAATTAGCTAGTGGCTTTGCTCCTTTACAAGCTTTATTACATCGGGGTGTAAGTGTGGGCTTAGGCACAGACGGAGCAGCATCTAACAATAACTTAGATATCTTGGAAGAAGCTAGGCTGGCAGCATTGATCCATAAGTGTACCAGCGGTGACCCCACTGCAATTTCTGCGAACCAAGCCCTGCGATTAGCTACTATTGAAGGAGCCAAGGTTTTAGACATGGATGATCAAATCGGCAGCTTAGAAGTAGGTAAGCAGGCCGATCTAGTATTACTAAACGAAGATAGCCCTCACCTTTACCCTAAACACGATATTGTTTCGCGGCTTATTTATTCTGCCCGTGCTTCCGATGTAGACATGGTATTGGTTGCTGGGAAAATTGTTGTTCAAGATGGAATTGCGGTTACGATAAATCGCCAAGAGATTATGCGCCAAGCGCAAAGAATAGTGGAAGAAATTTGGTAAACCTGTAAGTTTAGTTTTTGGCACTGGGGCAATAACTTCTAAGGCAGCACTCATTGCACAATGGTCGTCTAGCTCGACAAACTTGCCGACCATGGCGAATCAAGCGATGATGGGTAACTATCCATTCTTCAGGGGGTATACTATTTTCCAGTTCTTTTTCCACTTGTTCCGGAGTATTTCCACTAGCCAGACCTAATCGCCGGGTAACGCGAAAAACATGGGTATCAACCGCCAATGCTGGTATACCAAAGGCATTGGCTAAAACTACTTTAGCTGTTTTGCGCCCTACTCCCGGTAGCGTCAGTAACTCAGCTAGCGTATGGGGTACCTGGCCCTGAAAAGACTCGGTTAGTATTTTGGCGGTAGCCACCAGATAACGGGCTTTCGTGCGGTATAGCCCTACCCCCTTAATTAGTTGGGCCACGTGCTCGCAATTGGCTGTAGCTAGTGCTTCTGGGGTTGGATAGTAAGAAAAAAGCTTTGGTGTAGTTTTGTTTACTTGCCGGTCAGTGGTTTGAGCTGATAATATAGTCGCAACTAACAATTCGTAAGGCGAATTAAATTGCAACTCAGTTTTGGCTAGAGGGTAAGCTTTCCCAAGGGCAGTTAAGATCTGTTTTACGTTTACCAATTGAAATCACCTCATTTTGAAGGAGTATATAAATTTATGAAAAGAATAGCTCTTATTGCTCATGACAAAATGAAATCGGAACTGGTCGAGTTCGTGGCTAACCATTTGGACTTCTTTCGTGGAGTCGAACTGGTGGGTACCGGCCATACCGGAGCCTTAGTTAGCCAAAAAACTGATCTGAAGGGAAAACGCTATTTGTCTGGGCCATTAGGGGGAGATCAGCAGATTGGTGCTCAAATAGCTAGCGGCAAGATTGCTGCCGTTTTTTTCTTTCGAGATCCGTTGACACCCCAGCCCCATGAGCCGGATATCACAGCGCTTTTGCGATTGTGTGATGTACATTATATACCGGCGGCTACAAATCCAGCGACAGGAGAAGCGCTTATTCGTGGCCTCCAGAATAGCTGGCCGTTTTTGCCGTCGAAATCGTATGAAAAAAATGTTGTCCTAGTGGAAAAAAGCGAGTAGTCGTGATCAGAAAGAGAAGGTTTTCCCTCCCTCAAGAGCGAAAATACTGGGTATATATTCCAGCTATGCCTATATATGGGAGGGATCCGATCAATGAAGTTAGAACAGTACGGATTAAGTCCAGCTGACATTAAAGTGCAGTTGACCACAATTATAAATAATACGAATAAAACAGTGACTATGCCTGGACCATTAACTTGGAGTGTTGTGATCCTTACTACTCAGGAAGAACTGGATTGGCTAGCACAGTTTGCTCAGGACGAAGGTGTGCGAAAGGCAGTAGCAGGGGTTGTGTTTTGTGTTGACTATTTGGCTTTAAGAAAGACATGTCCGGACAATCAGGAGTTTTACTGTACCGATCTTGTTGGCTTATTAACTGGTACTGTAAGTACTGCCCAGCTAGCTCAAGCTGCGGCGAAAGTGGCGGCTGAGTCTGGTTGGCACGTGTCTTTTATCCCTGGAATAATCTATAGGTTAACTGCATTGCAGGTAAAGTTAGAACTACCCCCTCTAGTACTACCGGTTGCACTGATGGTTTTAGGGGCCAACGACCTGAAAATGACTGCAAAAAGTGGGTATTGTCAAATCCATTGGGGTAAGTATGATGAACAAAATCTTGATTTGAGTGGGGCCAGGTCTTGGTGGAGAAAACAGGCTGATGCTTGGCAGTATGGACGGGCAGCTCGTTACTTAGCTTTAAACCAACTACGTAAGGCTTTAACTAATTTTGGATTAACAACAGTAGCGAGAATGCCTATACAGATTCAATCGGATGCTATGCCACCTGATGAGAAAACAAAGATGGCCCTGTTACAAATAGCCCGGAAGTTTCCTCGGCCGTTTTTTAGTTGGCAAAGGCTGCGCCTGGCTTGGGTTCGTTTTAACTTAGCTACAGGGAGACTATTTGAGGCGGAACGTGTTGTACGGCAACTATTAGCTACCGAACCTAAAGCTCCTGATGCATTGGCAACATTAGGCATATTGCTATGGTTGCAAGGAAAACTGCAACAAGCACTAGGAACAATGGCAAAAGCACAAAAATATGCTCCCCAGGAAGGATTTATATGTTACCTAATGGGTGAAATGTACCATGAGCAGGGTTTGCTTAATCAAGCTGAAGACCTACTGCTTCAGTCGCTGGAGCTAAACCGGGAAGATGTAAACTGTTGGCTGGCATTGGCCAAAGTGGTGGAGGAGAGTAGGGGCCCTCAAGCAGCATTAGTTGTATTTGAACAAGCCCGGTCCGTGGTGTCACCTAATGCCTCATTGCTAAATAAGGAAGGTCTGTGCCATAGCGAATTAGGACAAGATGACAAGGCATTGGCTTGTTACCAGCAAGCGTTAATGTTAAGACCCAGTGATCCGTCAATTTTGGCAAACCAAGGGCTAATTCTTGGGCGTCAAGGTAAAATTGAAGCTGCCTTAAAATGTTATGATCAAGCTCTAAAAACCAACCCAAATGATATATATTTACTAAATAACAAAGGGTTTTGTTTAGGCAAACTGGAACGCTATGCTGAAGCCTTACGTTGTTATGAACAGGCTCTTCTTGGTCAAGAAGAAGATGATGCTAGTCTTCTCCATAACAAAGCTACTTGTTTAACCAAACTTGGTCGTCATAAAGAAGCTTTAGCTTGTTATGATCAGGTTTTGCAATATAATCCTACCGACACCGCTACTCTTAATAACCGGGGTCTTTGTTTGCTTAATCTAGGACGGGTACGGGATGCTCTGGAATGCTATTCTATGGCTATTCAACTGGAACCTACCAATGCGGTTTTGTGGGGAAACAAAGGTGCCAGCCTGTTTAAGCAAGGCAGATATGAGGAGGCACTAGTATCTTATGAGAAAGCCTTGGAGCTAGCGCCACATGAACTAGCGTACTACAGTGGCAAAGGGATGTGCCTAGATTATTTAGGTCGGGGCGAAGAAGCAGTAGTCTGTTACAATAGGGCACTGCGGTTGGCATAAGATAAAAAAAGAGCGGCTTTGCCGCTTTTTTATGTCGCTAAGTTAAGTTGGTGGAGAGGGGTGGATTTGAACCACCGAAGGCGTCGCCAGCAGATTTACAGTCTGCCCCCTTTGGCCAGCTCGGGAACCTCTCCAGAAAATAAAAATGGTGGGCCCACCCGGATTTGAACCAGGGACCGACCGGTTATGAGCCGGCTGCTCTACCGCTGAGCTATGGGCCCGTGAAATTTGGTGACCCTAGGGGGATTCGAACCCCCGTTACCGCCTTGAAAGGGCGATGTCTTAACCTCTTGACCATAGGGTCACGCACATTAGCATGGGCGGAGCGACTGGATTTGAACCAGCGACCTCTTGGTCCCGAACCAAGCGCGCTACCAAGCTGCGCCACGCTCCGATTGCCACCGACATGCCTATTTTACAGCATGACGGGGCTAAAGTCAAGACATGAATCGAAGGAGTTCGTTAACTTTATCTAGTCATTTAGTCTAAAACTCCTTACTTTTCAACGTCCGATAATAAATCTTATGTAAAGTTAATTTAAAATAGCTTTTGTTGCCCCGTTGCCCCTATGATTACATTACTCTGTTTTTCGAACAAGGGCCGCCGATATTCTTTCCTGTTGCCATTGTTGAAGCTGCCGCCCAATAATAGCATATCCCTCGTCAGGTACAGTCACATCTGCTGTCAATAATTCCATCGGACAAAGTCCCGTCTGAGTACGATTTAAAATGTGGTCTACCAAGATGTTGGCAGCAACTAATACGTTGTTTTGCAATAACAAGTCGTATGCTGGCTTACTTATAATATCGGCATAAACTGCTGATAACTCGGCATACAAAGCTAATAGCGCTGCTGCTTTACCCACCACTTTATCGGCTAAGATGCCACCTTTTAGTTGTTCTAGTCTTCTTGGCTCAGTCACCAGATCATATAGTGGCCCTATTCCTTTACCGCAGCGACAAAAAATATCATCAGAAGAGATGCAAACAAGAACTAATGATACTTGTTCTGTTACTAAAACCCTTCGTGCCCTCTCCATCTTGGCATTAACAACTTCTAGCCTATCCGAGTTCATGATATCAGACATCCTCTTTTCTTAGTTTACCTATCAATTTTTCAAATCATTGTGCTCATTGAGCGGTGATAAGAAAAAAGCAGTTAGCTTGATATGCGCTGTCCAATAAGTGGTTTCAGAAGCTTTGACTTTAGTACCATAATTTATTGTTTGGGGTATTTGGGCTAAATCTATGGCTTCAATGGCGAAAAAACGTTTAGTGTCCTGCAACGAAACTAAAAATACTTTTATACTATCATAAGTACCTTTTATACTAAGATCAAGGTTAATTTGACGGCCGTCTGTATACTCCTTAACCTCAGACGGCGGTATTACTGTTAACTCTGTTATAATAATATCGTAGTTATCGGCTAAATTGGTTAGTTCACAAAGCAGCCCTGGTAGATTCTCATCTTGGGGAATTTTGATCATTACTTTTTCAGCTAACAATTGTTGTTGCTGCCATCGTTGCTTAAGACTAGACAACTGTTGTGCTAAAAAATCAATCTGGCTTGGTTGTAGTATATTCGTAAGGTCCTGCTGAAGAGCCTGGGCTTGGGTCATCGTTTTTACGGTGCTAATACCAACTAGGATAAGCATACCCAGGACAAGTAACAGCACAAGTCTGCTAGGTTTGGCAGTGGTAATAGACTGTCTGTACCCCTTGATCACTACGGCGTCTTCTCCCCTTCTATTTGAAAATAGTATCTATGGTCATCTTTAAGCTGGCAGGTGGATAAGCGAATATTATCACTATAACATTGTTGTAATTGTTCTAAGAAGTAAGCGATGTCCTGAGGCCTAGTGGCTTGACCAGTAACAGATAGATTATCCAAATTAAGGTTGACACGCAACACTCTTATGTCAGCTGGAGTTATAGTTTCGATCTGTGAAAGATCAGAAGCAGGATTGAGCCTTTTTTGGTTATTTAGCATGTGTTGGCGTTTTTCTTCGTGCTCCAGCTTAGCCCTAAGAGTTTCTGCTTCTATTTGGAACGCCCGTACTTGACTAGTAGGTGGTTTCATAGTAGCTAGTTCTTTTTGCAATTGGTCAACCTTATGCTGAAATTGAATCTTGATCGGAAACAACAATACAATAATTAACATAAAGAAACAACTTGTCTGTTTTCTAATTTTGTCTAGTCTTTGCTGGCGGAGCATTTCACTTGGCAGCAGATTAAGTTGTCCTATTAGCTGTTTATTTGCTTCCATAATGCTTATTCACCCCACCCTGCCATCCTAACGAAAGACCAATACCATGGGCAAAAACAGTACTGTCTATGTTTAATGATGGTTCAATTGCAAGTCTTTGCACAGTCATATTTAGGTCCTTCTCTAAAGCAGTTACTAGTAGACTATCCATTGCCTCTTGAATTTCTTGGGCAACATAAAAACAATACCACTCCCAGCCAATATGATTGTGTGTTTGAATAAAGTCTAGACTACGGCGGATTTCGGCCATCATCTTTTGCTTGCCCTCTATCCCGTCTAGAGTAACTAGTACGGTCCGAGCGATAAAAGGTTGCCCGCCAGTTGCTATTAGAATATTGCTTGACTCAACCCCTAGGTCTAATATGAGGGTATTTTTATCACTGATATCATAGTAATACTGAATCCATCTAAATAGACACATGATTCCAGGCTCCAATAATAAGGGGCTTAGTCCGGCTAACTGGGCGGTCATAAAAAGCGATGCAACTATTTTCTTAGGAACAGCAGCCAGCAGAACAGTATGGTGCTTAGGAGTTAG
>JAAYWY010000056.1 GCA_012516165.1 Bacillota bacterium | reverse complement strand
CTGGCCACCACTCGCCCGCGGTTTTTTTACTTAATGCCAGCCTTTCAAAATCCTACCGGGGTATCCTACAGTAGAGAAAAAAAGGAAGGGCTGCTACAGATAGCAGCCCGTTATCACCTTACTATTGTAGAAGATGATTACCTACGCGAACTTAGTTTTAACCAGGTAGACCTAACACCTCTAGCCGCACTGGCACCACCGGAGGTACCAGTCCTCTATCTAAAAAGTTTTTCTAAGGTACTACTTCCTGGTCTAAGATTAGCCTTTTTGGTTGTCCCGCCAGCCGTAGGTCAGGAAATTCTTACGGCTAAGCACACTTCTGACATCTTCACTTCTGGTCTCTTTCAACGTGTGTTTGAGCTTTTGCTCAGAGATGATATCTGGGAACAACAGATGACCCGTGTCCATGAGCTGTATAAGGAGCGTTATCTTACGTTGATCACCGCTTTACGCCAGGAACTCCCTCCTAGCATCACCTTTTCTCTCCCGGCTGGCGGTCTTAATTTCTGGCTCCGCCTACCGAACAATCAAGATAGCTTCTCCCTCTACCAGGAGGCCCTAAAGGAAGGCGTAATCATCGCTCCTGGCTCTGCCTTTACTTCAGCAGGGCGGCCATCGCCCTACTTTCGGCTAACTTATGCTTCCTCTTCACCCGCTGAAATCAAACACGGTGTAACTCGGCTGGCTACTGCTTGTCGTCGGCTATTGGGTGAAGTACCAAAGCCTGACTATATGCCTTTTGTTTGATTTATCACCAGCTGGGCCTTATATGCCTAGCTGGTTTGTTTGTTTTCCTGGTTATCCTTTACGGGCCGAGCGTCAAAGCTGTTAAACCGATTCATAGCTTCGATGGGGCCTTGGCTGAGCCAGGTGCGTATAGCCCCCGTTGCTGCTAGAATGACTTCATCTAAGATTAGGTTTTCCTCTGCGCTAAAAGAGGACAGAACATGGTGTTTAGCATCTTCGTTCTGATCCGGGCGACCAATACCAACGCGCAAACGGCAAAATTCCTCTGTCCCCAGTTCAGTCATAATAGACAGCAGTCCCCGCTGACCACCATGACTACCGCGCATCCGAAAACGCAAGCGCCCTAGGGGCAAATCTAAATCGTCCGAAATAACCAGCAGATCATCCCGGGGGTTGAGCTTATAAAAGCGCATTAGGCCTGCCACAGCCAATCCACTTAAATTCATATATGTTTGCGGTTTAGCTAATAGTACATCCTGACCGACAACAGTCCCACGAGCTAGCAGTGCCCCAAAACGGGAAGGAGAAAAGGTGAAGCCCTCTTCTCGGGCCATGTAGTCCACCACCAAGAAGCCAGCGTTATGCCTGGTATCTTCGTATTCCCGTCCAGGGTTTCCCAACCCCACCACCAGTTTCATGCTGCTTTACTCCTTATCTCCTTCTTCAGCTGGTACCTCTGTCTCTAAAGTAGGCACCTCAGCAACCTCTTCTTCTTCCTCTTCAGCCTCTGCCCGCGGGGCTAGCACCGTAACAACAACTTCATCTTCGTCCGTCAGCACAGTAACCTTCTCCGGCACCTCAAGATCGCGGACAAAAAGAGTTTCCGCTAAACCAAGATGGCTAATTTTAGCCAGCACATGCTCTGGCAAATCCTGAGGTAGACACTCCACTTCCAGCTCTCGCAGTTGGTGCTGGAGCACGCCGCCAGCTTTGATCCCCTCCGGCGTTCCCTCTAAAACAATGGGTACCACAGTGCGCATTGTCTTAGTAAGTGATATACCTTGAAAATCCACATGGATAATTTGGCCACGTACTGGGTGGTACTGAACATCTTTTATCATGGCTGGATACTCAGCCTGGTCCTTTACCTTTACTGTGACAATACTGCCCTGACCATGAGCAGCCAGTAGCTTCTCTAAGGGGATCCTGTCTACAATCAAATGGAGCGGTGCCTCAACACCTTCACCGTAAAGTACCGCTGGTATCATGCCTGAACGCCGGTCAGCACGGCTGGCACCGGTACCTGTGTTCTCACGAACCTTAACCATAATCTCTGCCATACATCTCTCTCCTTACTTAAACAATTCACTTACTGATTGATCTTCGTAGATACGAATAATAGCTTCCCCAAAAATAGGGGCTACTGACAATACTTTTATCTTGTCTATCTTTTTTTCTGGTGGT
>JAAYWY010000055.1 GCA_012516165.1 Bacillota bacterium | reverse complement strand
GCTCAGGTGCAACCGGAAGACTTCGTAAAAAACATCTGTCTAATCGATGCTGACGGCAACCTAATCGTAGCCATTGTCAAAGGTGAGGATCGTGTCAGCACCAAGCGGGTGGGAAAAGCTCTGGGTATCGAGCCCCCAGAGATAGCCACTCCCGACCAAATCTTAGCGCTCTCTGGCTACCCCTGTGGCGGTGTACCTTCGTTCGGCTACAAAGCCCGGTTCCTAATCGATCCTAGGGTACTGGAAAAAGACGTGGTCTATACCGGTGGCGGTTCAGAAAACTCGTTAGTCCGCATTGCTCCTAATAAACTCATTACTGCTAACAATGGGGAAGTAGTGAGAATCCACCGATAGACAAATAAAGACAATCCTGTAGACTCACCATACTAAAAGCCGCCTTCGAAGGCGGCTTTGGCTACATAAACTTCAGCGTGTCAACTTTAGGAAATACTATCCCAGGCCAGTCCTTACTGCAGCCGCCAATTGTTCAGGCAATCCGGCAGCAATGGTGCGCTGAGCCGTTTGCTCATAGTCATAAGGTACTTCCTTTATACTGATGGCTACTTGTTTTCCCAGTCGGACAATTACATAAGTGGCGTTGGGATTGCCATGCTTCGGCTTACCGACGCTACCGGCATTAATCACGTGGCCGGTTCTAACCTGCCGGTGATAAGGCACATGTGTATGACCACAAAGCAGGATATCGACTTTTTCCTGGGCTAAGATATTAACCAACTTTGCGGCTGGGATATCCATTGTTAGATATTCGTTGTTACGATCCGGGCTGCCATGCACCAATAACAAATCATAGGTTGCCCGCTGTAGCCGGAGATTTTTAGGTAAATCTTGTAGCCACCTTTTGTTTTCACAAGTAACGGTATTTATCGTCCACTGTAAGGATGTTTCACCTATGAGCATTGCTGCTGCGGTGGGAAAATCGCAGCCACAAGCAGGTAGTTCTTCGCCTACACTCTCATCATAATTACCTTGAACTAGAGTTATGGCTCGTTCCCGGATAAATTCAATGACTTCGTTGGGCCAGGGGTAGTAACCTACCACATCTCCCAAGCAAAGTATTTCCTCTACCCCTTGCCACTTAATATCAGCCCACACAGCTGCCAACGCCGGTAAGTTGCCATGAATGTCAGCCACAACTGCGATCTTAACCATCTTAACACCCTTCCCGTACCCATCTAAAAATTGCTGGGCAACTACTTGGTAACTTGTACCCAAGTTTGGCCACCGTCGGCAGTACTAAAAAGTTTCCCCTCTGACACAGCCCATCCTTGCTTAGCAGTAATAAAGTCCACCTGGGTGACATCAATCAATTTTAGATCCACGGACTGCCAAGACTGACCACCATCGCCGGTTACGTGCAGCTTATCACCAGCGGCAACAAAACCGTGTTCACTGTCTACGAAATCCCATACCGGTTGCTGATCTGTAACCGACACTTGAACTGTTTGCTCCCAAGTGTTACCCCCGTTACGAGTACGATAAAAAACAACGCAATCGTTGTCGCCGAATATAACCGGAAGGAAACCATTATGGCTGTCTACAAACACAGGCGGCCATGACGGGGCTGACCCAGCCTCTGTACTATAGGTTGGATCTACTGGTAACTTTACTGGCCTCCAATTTTGCCCGCCGTCGGTGGTACCATAAAGCCAAACCCCGTCCCCATAAGAAAACCCAGTCAACCAAGCTTTTTGGCTGTCAGCAGCGCCTAGTCCGGTCTTAAGGCCCCCTAGGGGTAAACCGCTAAACCGGTCGCTGGTAGGGGTGCCGCTGGCGACCAGCTGCCATGATTGGCCGCCGTCTTCGGTCACATACACATCTACCCAGTTTGATCCCATAGCCACGCCGTAGCTGGTCACCAGCCAACCATGGTCGCTATCGGTAAAGGTAAGCGCAGCCGGCCAAG
>JAAYWY010000276.1 GCA_012516165.1 Bacillota bacterium | reverse complement strand
CTTCGGCGTAGTTCTTTGTGAAGTGCCTTCCATGTTTTCCATTCTTTCATCTTCTTCATGCGCAACCTTCTCCGTATCCATCCCATCAGCCTTTGGAAGTGCTTTTGACAGTTGGCTACCCGAAAGTAGTTGGCCCAGCCCCTTAATATGGGGTTTAGCCGCAGAATCATCTGCTTAACGCTCATCCCATGGTTTCGAGGAGTCATTTTCTTAATGGTTTCTTTGATAGCTTTTATTTTCTTGGGGTTAATGGCGGTATGCTTGTCGTAGATTACAAAACCCAAATAGGCTACTCCCTTTTGACTATCCGTAAGGTGTGTCTTTTGTTTGTTAACTACTAACCTAAGATTCTTTTCCAAAAAGTCAGTCGCTATCTGTTGATACTTTTTGGCCTCTTGATACGTCCGGCCAAATAGCAGGATATCATCGGCATAGCGCACTATACGGATGTTCCTTCGCTTCATCTCCTGGTCAAATTCGTCCAGGTATATATTGGCAAGCAAGGGAGAGATAACCCCACCCTGCGGGCTACCAAGGTCTGTCTTTTGCCACACCCCATCTTTCATGACCCCTGCGGTGAGAAATTTCTTGATTAGTTTTAGGATGCTGCCATCACTGATCCTTCGGTTAACTCCTTTGAGGATTAGCTCATGGTCCAGTCGATCAAAGCATTTGGATAGATCCATGTCTACCACGTGTCTTAGACTGTATTTGTTCATGAACATTTCTGCTTTGGCTACCGCCTGATGGCAGGAGCGTCCCGGCCTGTACCCATAGCTTGATGGATGAAAGTCGGGATCAAAGATTGGTTGTAGAATGTTAAGAAGGGCTTGTTGGACTACCCGGTCTTTTACGGTGGGTATGCCAAGCGGACGTTTGCTTCCGTCTGCTTTTGGTATTTCCACTCTTAGTACCGGTTCTGGTTCATAGATGCCGGTTTTCAGTTGGTGATGAAGGTGCTCTAGTTCCTCTTTAAGATCTTTACCGTATGCTTCCACGGTCACCCCATCTATGCCGGGGGCCCCATTGTTGGCTTTTACGGCTTGGTATGCTCTTTCAAGGTTTTCTAGTCGATAAACCTTGTCGATTAGACTGTACCACTTCTTCATCACGCTACCTCATTTCGCTATGCTTCCGCAATTCTTTGCGATTGCGCGCCAGTTTCTTCTTGTGATTTTAAGGGCGTCTCTAGCTCTTTGGCAATCTTACCCTTTTGATCACTTTACTCTGACTAAGCGGACGCACCCTCCAGCAGGCTCGTCACCCCCAGCCGGGCCGTTCCCTTCGGCATTTCAGCCTTGGTTGTCTTCTTATCCCATCGCTCGGTCCTTTGGTTGCATACTTTGATTTACCTTTGTCCCTTCGCAAGTACAATCTCTTTTGGATAACTGCACCCCAGCGCAATTTGATGCACTGTCCCCCTGGTTTTCTCCTCCGGTCTGTTACCAGCTTTCATGGGCCGGGGGTTTGTCACTACTACGGACTCATCTGCCACCCCACACCACTTCGTCCCGCCCTTGTGTCTCCACTTGTTTGGGCTTACCTTTATGCAGGATGATGCCGGGCTTCTCCGGTTAAGTTTACCTGCCTGAATTTGAATCCATCCGTCCTAACTCCTCAAGTTATCCAGCTTTTGGGCATTCCCACTCTATGCAAGGTTACCCACTTGAAGAGCCAACTCCGGTTCGCTTGCGCTATGTTCCAAATTCCCCCTTCAGCTTCCTTCAGACACCACCGTTAGCCAGTGATGCCCTTGCTTACGGGTTATCTTCCCGCTGGTTAGGCGATAGGGTTTCTTTTAACCCATCGGCTTGGTAAACATGCCGGACGAACATAAGAAGCACCTGCTTGAGCAGGTGCTTCACATACTTGACAATTATTACTTAGCAAAGATATGATTTCCAATTTGTCCTACTACCGGTCGGCTAAACACCCACGGTGACCAAGCAGTGCTGGGATTATAAAAGTAGAGGGCGCCGCCGGTAGGGTCGACACCGGATAAAGCGTCGGTGGCAGCTCGAATGCTATCTTGGTCCGGCTGTTTAGCGTAAAAAGACCCATTCAAAACTGCTTCAAAAGCGTCGGTATCGTACAAAACGCCAGTTAAAGTTTTAGGAAAAGCCGGATCCTCGAGCCGATTGATGATTACTGCTCCCACAGCTACTTTTCCTTCGTAAGGTTCGCCTTCAGCTTCGGCCATGATCATTTGAGCTAACAGCTCCACTTCTTGCGAGGAGGGACGAGCGCTACCGCGAGAAGCTAGTGTTGTAGTGTGAGCAGTGGTGGTGGGGTCTTTATCCGGTACAGTGAGGATATCACCGGGGTAAATCAGATCGTACCAGAT
>JAAYWY010000054.1 GCA_012516165.1 Bacillota bacterium | reverse complement strand
TGATCCCGTATACTTGACAGGGGTAGTAGTGTAGGGTATCATTAAGGCAATAAATTGCTAATAAGCAAGGGCTGTGACTGGGAGGAGTAGGCACTCAAAGCCGTTCAGAGAGGGAAACCCATGGCTGAAAGGTTTCCTCGGAGAAAACGCCCAAAGTCGCCCAGGAGCTGCTCAGGCGAAGTAAGTAGTCTGAGCCGTTGGCCCCGTTAAGGCCAAGAGCCTGGCTGGGTATTTATTGCCCGGCTGGGGAATTAAGGTGGTACCACGGACCTCCGTCCTTTACAGGCGGAGGTTTTATGTTTATGAGTCCTAAAAAGAGGCCTTTTTGATTATGAAAGAAAGGAAGATACTGATGAGAGCGACAGAGATTCCTACCGTCTATGACCCCCATGCGGTAGAAGAGAAATGGTATCAGTATTGGCTGGATAATGGTTTCTTTACCCCGGAAATTGACCCCAAAAAACAACCCTTTACCATTGTAATTCCACCGCCCAATGTGACCGGGGCGCTGCACATGGGCCATGCCTTGGATAACACGATTCAAGATGTTCTTATCCGTTATCATCGTATGAAAGGCGATCCTACCCTGTGGCTTCCGGGCACAGATCATGCCGGTATTGCTACCCAAGCGCGGGTGGAAGCTGAACTGGCTAAGGAAGGCCTTAGCCGATGGGATTTGGGACGGCAGAAGTTTTTGGATAGGGTGTGGGAATGGAAGCACCAGTATGGCGGCAAGATTATCACCCAATTGCAACGCTTGGGAGCCTCCTGTGATTTTACCCGGGAACGTTTCACCATGGACGAAGGCTGTTCCAAGGCTGTTCGCGAGGTGTTTGTGAGCCTGTATGAGCGCGGCTTGATTTACCAAGGAAACTATATTGTCAACTGGTGTCCCCACTGCCATACTGCCATCTCCGATATTGAAGTGGAGCACGAAGACACAGCTGGCCATCTGTGGTATGTGCGCTATCCCATAGCAGGGCAAAAGGGATATATCACCATAGCTACTACACGGCCAGAAACTATCTTAGGTGATACGGCTGTGGCAGTGAACCCTCATGACGAACGGTACAAAGATTTGGTGGGGCAAGAAGCTATTTTGCCGGTGGTAGGGCGGAAATTACCCATCATTGCGGACCATTATGTAGACCCTGCCTTTGGTACCGGCGCAGTAAAAATAACGCCGAGCCATGATCCTAACGACTTTGAGATTGGCCAGCGCCATGGCCTAGATCAGGTCACAGTTATTGGCCAAGATGGGAAAATGACTAAGGAGGCTGGGAAGTACGCGGGCCTTGATCGCTATGAATGTCGGAAACAGTTGGTAGCTGAGCTGGATGCAGGCGGTTATTTAGTAAAAATAGAAGATTTGGCCCATGCTGTGGGCCATTGCTCCCGCTGTGGTACGGTGATTGAACCGCTGCTGTCTAAACAGTGGTTTGTCAAGATGCAACCCTTGGCCGAGCCAGCCCTTAAAGCGGTGCAAGAGGGACGTATTAAATTTGTCCCTGAGCGTTTCACTAAGATTTACTGCCAGTGGTTAGAGAATATCCGTGATTGGTGTATTTCGCGCCAGCTGTGGTGGGGGCATCGTATTCCAGTGTGGTATTGCAGCGATTGTGGGGCCCAGATGGCCAGCCGAGAAGATCTAAGTACTTGCACGGCTTGCGGAAGTGCTAACATTGAACAAGATCCGGATGTCTTAGATACGTGGTTTTCTTCGGCTCTGTGGCCGTTTTCCACCTTGGGTTGGCCCGAGGAGACGGAAGACCTTAAGTACTTTTATCCCACTTCAGTATTAGTTACTGGCCGCGATATCATCTTCTTCTGGGTGGCACGGATGATTTTTATGGCGTTGGCTTTTATGGATGATGTGCCCTTTAAAGAAGTATTTATCCATGGCTTAGTGCTGGATGCTGAAGGTCGTAAAATGAGTAAGTCCTTGGGTAACGGAATTGATCCGTTGGAAGTTATTGATAAATACGGAGCGGATACGCTCAGATTTATGCTAATTACCGGCAGTGTTCCCGGATATGACCTACGTTTCCAATGGGAACGAGTGGAAGCCACCCGCAACTTCGCCAATAAAGTCTGGAACGTGGCCCGGTTGGCCCTAATAAATCTGGAGGACTTTAACCCCAGTGGGGTCGATACTTCTACGTTAGAGTTTACCTTGGCTGACCGCTGGATCAGAAGCCGTTTTACGGCCGTGAGAAACCAAGTGGTCGAATTTATCGACAGTTATGATCTCGGTAGTGCCGCTACAGCTTTATATGATTTTATCTGGGACGAATTTTGCGATTGGTATGTGGAACTAGCCAAACTTCGTTTATACGGCGACGACTCTCAGGCACGAAAGACAGCCCAGTATGTCCTATGGGATGTATTGGAACGTACTTTAAGGTTACTGCATCCGTTTATGCCGTTTATCACGGAAGAAATCTGGCAGCACTTACCCCATGAAGGGGAAAGCATTATGACAGCACCTTATCCAGAAGCTATCGGGACTAGAGATGAGGACGCCGAACGCCGGTTTGCTTTGATTCAGGAAGTGGTGCGGGGTATTAGAAATGCCCGTGCTGATATGGAAGTACCACCCAGTCGTAAGTCTCGGGTACTGGTACAGGCTGGGCCGGAGGCCATAGCTATCATTCAGGAAGGCAGCCCCTACATTATGAGCCTGGCCTGGGCCAGCGAAGTGGTTACTGGTCCCATTACTACTGAAAAGCCGCAGCAGGCAGTAAGTTTTATCACCAGCGGTGTGGAAGTATATCTGCCGCTAGCTGAGCTAGTAGATATGGATAAAGAAGTAGCCCGGGTAAAGAAGGAAATTGCGGCTATGGAAGCAGAAGTGAAGCGCTCGGAGCGCATGTTGTCCAATAAAGGATTTCTGGCCAAGGCACCGGCAGAAGTGGTGGAAAAAGAACGTGAAAAAGAAGCGGGCTATCGTGATAAGCTGGCTCGCCTCAAAGAACGTCTGAACCGGCTTCAGGGGAATGAGTAGAAAGAGGTGTGCTATGAACTGGCAGGAATCGCTAGCATGGCTGGAGGTGTTGGGACAGTTCGGTAGCCGACCAGGTTTAGAGCGGATCAATCAGGTGCTGGATGTACTGGGACGGCCGGAAAAAGGGTTAAACATTATCCATGTGGCCGGTACAAACGGCAAGGGTTCGGTGTGTACATTTATTAGTTCGGTGCTGACGGCGGCGGGATACCGTACCGGCCTATACACGTCGCCCCATCTGGTACATTATAACGAGCGCTTTCAGATCGATAAAATGGTGGCAGAAAAAGAGGAACTGGCGTACTACTTCACACAAGTGCGAACGGCGATAGAAAAATTGAATGCTGTGAACGGCTTAGTATTAACCGAATTTGAAGTGTTGACTGTAGTGGCGTTTTTATATTTTGCTGCCCACCGAGTGGACTATTTAGTGTTGGAGGTGGGCATGGGCGGTCGGCTCGATGCTACCAACGTGGTGGTGCCGAAGCTGAGTATTATTACTCGAATCGGGCTGGATCATATGGCTGTGTTAGGCAGTACCATAGCGGCCATTGCCGGTGAGAAAGCCGGTATTATCAAACAGCAGGTGCCAGTGGTGATGGCAGCTCAGGAGCCGGAAGCGGCTGACTGTATCCGTGCTGCGGCCGAAAAAAATAAGGCGAAACTGTACATTACCCAAGAGTTGGTCGCCGTCAATCCTAAGGACTATAATTTAAGCGGTCAGCGTTTTGACTTGAAAGTAGCTGACCGCTCATTCTCGGATCTTTATATAAAACTGCTAGGACCGCACCAATTAGAAAATGTAGCCACAGCAGTTTGCGCTTTTAAAGCCTTATCTGACCAGGGCGTGAGCGTTAGTGATGAGGCGTTGCGTCAAGGATTGCGAGAAGCCAGTTGGCCAGCTCGCTTTGAAGTGGTGCGGACCAATCCGTTAGCTATTGTTGATGGAGCTCATAATCCCAATGGTGCCGAGGCGTTGGCGCATACTGTGAGCCAATACTTGCCACAGCTTAGGCCAATATTACTTTTAGGAGTGTTGGCCGATAAAGATGTAGATGCTATTCTTAAGATCTTTGCTTCTTTTGCCGCCAAAGCAGTAGTTACCCGGCCGGACAGCCCACGGGCGCGTACTCCGGAGGAGGTGGCCGCCAAACTTAAAAACTTGGGTGTAGAAGCAGTGGTAGAGGCAGATATTAAAGCTGCTGTGGATAAGGTCTTAGCTCTAGCTGAGCCAAAAGATGTGGTGTTGGTTTGCGGATCACTTTATTTAGCCGGGAAAGCCAGAGAGTATCTCCTCAGTTATACTTAGGCACCTTTCTTAAGGAAGATGCGGATCTCACCACTTATAACTTCGGCCTGGGCTATTTCTAAGCCTGCTAACAGGGGTATATTTAGACTAAGGTCCCGATCTTTAAATAGCAGCTCCAGAGCGCTGTCGGGTATTTGAGTATCGCCTACGGTGACGGAATGAGGTTCAAAGATAAGCCGACGTTTATCGGGACGTAGAGTAAAGCTAAGACGGTAATCGAGCCCCGGGCGTTCTAGGACCATAAATGGGGGCTCACAGCGGAAACGGAAATGGTCCTTAGGGCTAAGCCCTCGATTTAGAAGATTTTCTAATGTAGTTTCTTTAAAGGTAACCTCTGCTTGCCCGCGCAGGTAGTTTAGTTGGACTTTGTCGGGCTGGATAGTGTTCCAGGGTAATTTGCTGACACGGTCGAGGCACTGGTCGATATCCGGCAATACTTGTTCCCAAGCTTGGCTCAGGGCCAGCACAGCCGGAAAGTCGGCCAGCTTTCTTTCTGCTTCAGCCAAGGCCTGTGCCTTAGCTTGTCGCAGTTCTTCTGCCCGTTTAAGGCTTTGATTAATCGTGGCGTATGTAGCAGCGATCTCTTGTTCTTGGGCCCTAAATTCTTTTTCTTTGTTTTCAATTTGCTGTGTCAATGCTTGTAATTGCTGTAGACTACTAACATTGCTCTCTATTATGGCTATAATCAGTTCTAACCGGCTTAAGAAATCGGACAGGTTAGCAGCACCGAATAAAACATCCAGATAGGTCAGGCTGCCTTCTTCGGCTAGAAAACGAAGCCACTGTCCAACGATCTGCTCTTTTGCAGCTGCTTTGGCCACCAGCTGGCTTTTTTCCTGCTGTGTATAGTTTAAGTCGGCTCTCAGTTTTTCTAAACGAGTTTCAGCCCGATCTTTGTCAGCGTGCAAAAGAGCCAGTTTTGTGTCCAGCTCAAGGATTTCGGCAACCAGGCGCTGTTTTTCTTCTAGGGCTTGCAATGTGTTCTCGCCTAATATTGAGGCTGGGGCAGCGCTAACATAGGCTGCCACAGCGGCAGCTAATGCAACAATCAAGCAACAAGCTGTAACCTGATGGAAAAACCGACGCATGAATCCACCTCCATAGGCTGGAAACAGATCACTTAGAAATAGGGCGTTTGGTAACGGATAAGACTTGTATTTATTATTCCTGAACTCTGGTTGATCTGTTTGCACCTGGACCCGATCATCTAGTGGCTATATACTATAATTACCACTAGATGTTGTGGTGGCAACAGAAAAAAGTAACAGAGTTCATAAATGGGGGCGAGTCTGTGCTAACACAAATTTGCAAACGAGATGGTCGGCTAGTTCCTTATGACCGGGAACGCATAACCACGGCCATCTTTAAAGCAGCCCAAGCAGTAGGCGGCGGTGACAGGGAGCGGGCAGAGCAACTGGCTGGGCAAGTAGAACAAATTCTGCTTGAACGCTACGATGATACTGCCATTCCCCAAGTAGAACAAATCCAAGATATAGTAGAAAAAGTGCTAATAGAAAATGGGCATGCCCGTACCGCTAAAGCTTACATACTATACCGTAAGCAACGTGCTGATTGGCGCAATCTGGAAAACGTTTTTCTTGATGTAGAACGAACAGTGTCACGTTATCTAGAGGGCGAAAGCTGGCGGGTAAAAGAAAACAGCAACATGGACTATTCTCTGCAAGGGTTAAATAACCATATTATCGGTGCTGTAACTTCCCGCTATTGGCTTAATCGGATCTATCCACCTCAAATAGCTAAGGCGCATACTAATGGAGATATACATCTACATGATTTGGCTTTGCTGGCACCATATTGCTGTGGTTGGGATTTGTCCGATTTATTGTTGCAGGGCTTTAAGGGTGCTGCTCAAAAAGTGGAAAGTGCGCCGGCCCGGCATCTGCGTACAGCCTTGGGGCAAATTGCTAATTTCTTTTATACATTACAAGGAGAGGCTGCCGGAGCACAAGCCCTGGCCAGTTTCGATACCTATTTAGCGCCTTTTATCCGTTATGATAATTTAAGCTACCGCGAGGTAAAACAAGC
Source organism: Bacillota bacterium (assembly GCA_012516165.1). Classification (GTDB taxonomy): domain Bacteria; phylum Bacillota; class DTU030; order DUMP01; family DUMP01; genus JAAYWY01. The sequence continues at coordinate 999 of JAAYWY010000054.1, read as the reverse complement.
CTTACAGGAATTTGTTTTTAATCTTAACGTGCCTACCCGCGTCGGTTTTCAGACCCCTTTTGTTAATCTTACATTTGATGTGCGGCCGCCTAGCACCATGAAAGACGAGCCGGTGATCATTGGTGGTAAGCGCCAGAGAGAATGTTACGGCCAGTTTCAGGCCGAGATGGACATGTTAAACGAGGCCTTTTGTGAAGTAATGACAGAAGGCGATGCCAAGGGCCGGATTTTCACATTCCCTATTCCAACTTACAATATAACCCCTGATTTTCCGTGGGGGACAGCAGTAGCCGAAAAAATCATGTATATGACAGCTAAGTATGGTATTCCCTATTTCGCCAACTTTATCAACTCTGACCTTAACCCGGAAGATGTTCGTTCCATGTGCTGCCGACTGCGGCTGGATGTGCGTGAGCTCAGACATAGAGGTGGGGGATTATTTGGTGCCAATCCTTTAACGGGATCCATTGGTGTGGTTACCATAAATTTACCCCGGATGGGCTATCTGGCTAAGAACAAAAACGAGTTTTTCCAATTACTAGCCGAGCGTATGGATGTGGCCAAAGAAAGTCTAATTCTAAAACGCAAAGCTCTGGAGCAGTTCACCAAGCAAGGTTTATATCCATATTCCCATTATTACCTGCGCCAGATTAAAGCAGGCTTTGGTGGTTACTGGGAGAACCACTTCAATACCATTGGCATTGTAGGTATGCACGAAGCAGCGTTAAATCTTTTGGGCGTAGGCATCAATACCACCGAAGGCAAAGCTTTTGCCACTGAGGTACTGAACTTTATGCGCGAGCGGCTAAGCGATTACCAAGAAGAGACTAATCGACTATTTAACCTAGAAGCGACACCGGCGGAAGGTACCAGCTACCGTTTGGCTAAGCTAGACAAGGAACTCTACCCGAATATTATCACATCTGGGGAGAAAGAACCATATTACACCAACTCCACTCAGCTGCCGGTTAACCATGGCTGGGATCTGTTCACGGCTTT
>JAAYWY010000053.1 GCA_012516165.1 Bacillota bacterium | reverse complement strand
GTAACCTCTATAACCATACTTAAGTTAGGCTGCTGTAGTAACCAGGAAATATCATTCCCAGTAGGAATTCCCAGTTTATCTGCCAGTTTAATACCTGGTGCCTCAAAATCGCGGTCTACTACCCCTGCCACTTCCACTTCCGGCAAACTTTTTAATACCGAAAGCACCCGGCAACCACCTTGACCAGCACCCACTATACCTATACGCACATTGTTTTCCCCCTTCTTATTTTGCGCTGCACTCCTCATAGGTCTGGACATTATCTAAGCCGCTAAATTTGTTCCCAGCAAGCAACATTAAAACGATAAGGCAGGCCCACTTATTGTCACAGCTTAATGCACATGCATACTGTACTTTGGGGATTAAGCGCAGAAAATTGTTCTGACTTTTGCACCAATGGATCGACTTGTTCCCAGTCGATAATCTGAAAACCAAAGCGATAAAAATAATCAGCTGCTGTCTCTGTAAATAAATACAAATGCGTAAGCGAAAGTGAGCGAGCCTTATTGATCATAGCTCGAGTCAAGCCGCGCCCTAACCCGGAATGACGGTACTCCGGTACCACCGCTAGCGATCGCAATAAACCTACTTTGTCATAGACTTCAAGGCCTGCCACTGCTACCAGCTCACCGTCTATCATCAACTTGAGGAAATTATGAAAATGTTGGTCAATTCCAGCCCAAGAAAGATTGGCTTCTTGCAACAGCTGCTTTACCTGGAAAAGGTCCTGATCTTCTACCGGCACAATACGCATCTTTTACCCCCCTTAGCCAAACTACCACATAAAATTATATTCGTTTGTTCCGACGAAAAACCTGGTAAACGATAAATTCTACTAACCGCGGTGCCCTGCGAGCTACATAAGCAAACACCTGATCTTGCCGTGTTATAAATATCTCCTGCTTTCCATGGGCAGCTTGCCGTAAAATCTGATTCGCCACCACGTCTGGCGCTACCCGAGACAAACGTGGTTCATCGTGCTGATAAGCCTGACCTAAAGCCCGGTGCCGAAACTCGGTACGGGCTGAGCCCGGATAGGCTGTATACACACGGATGTTATGCTCTTTAAGTTCCAGACGTAGCGCTTCTCCCAGTTTTGTCAAAGCTGCCTTAGTAGCCGCATAACCGCCAATATGAGGAGCCACTTGAATAGCCCCTAAGGATGCAATATTAATAATAAGTCCAGAGTGTTGGCTTTTAAAAATCGGTACAGCTGCCTGAATAAAATTAAGGGGACCGATCACATTTATTGCTTCTACCTCTTTAAAAAGCGCTGGATCCAACGTTTCTACCGGGCCATGAAGTCCTATACCAGCATTGTTAATAATAACATCTAGCCGATTCCACCTTGCTGTAGCACAATGTACCACCTGCTCTACAGCTATCCGGTCCCGGACATCGGCAGCTTTAAAGATACACTGGGCCCCCGCAGAAGAAAGCTCGGTGGTTACCCTTTGGAGTTCTGTTTCGTTCCGCGCGGTAAGCACTATTTTTGCTTCCAAACGGGCTAACTGCTGGACAAGAGCCTCACCAATACCACGAGACGCACCAGTAACTAGCACTACTTTGTCGCGCCAAAAGTCCAACCCATCTCCCTCATTTCCACTCCTGTTTTAGATATCGCTCTCTATATTTTATGTAGCGATAGGCAGTGTCCCGAAACAAGCGTATTTCTTCATCTGTCAGCTCACGAACTACACGGGCGGGATGCCCTACTACTAGGCTACGCGGTGGTAACATTGTGTTTTCCAATACTAAGCTACCAGCACCTACCACCGTTTCCCGGCCGATATGAACACCATCTAAAACAATGGCACCCATACCTATTAAAACACCTTCTTCAATATAACAACCATGCAAGATAGCACCGTGAGCCACCGAGACAAAGTCCTCCAACACTACCGGAAAACCGTGGGATACATGAATAATAGCACCATCTTGCACATTACAACCGCACCCTATAGTTATACTGTCCACATCGGCACGGACAATGCTACCAAACCAAATGCTGGACTTAGCCCCAATACTTACTTGGCCTATAACTTGAGCCCCAGAGGCCACAAAAACACTAGGATCAATCATAATTTTTAGCCTCCTCATCTGTGTTTTTTTCGCCATAGGAGGCTGTTTTCCTTCTTCGTAGGCACACACATTGCCCGGGCCTTTTGACCCGGGCAATGTACTTTGAAACTAAATTTTCTATTTCCCAGCTTGTTCTCTTGTCTGGCCAAAGTAACGTTCTTCCAGTTGATCTGCTAATTGTAGCCATTCTCTTGACCGTTTATCAAGAAATTCAGCCTGGATACCAGTAAGCACATCTTCGGCCCCAGTATGCGTCGGCTGTGCCCCGGTTTCTTTCACAATATCGCGTAAAGCCTGGGGTGCATCAATGATGGGACAGGGTGCATAGTGATTTTGATTGAACGGCTGCCGTTTTTGATAAGCAGCGAACAGGGGCGAAGCTAAAATTTCCTTTAGGCTTTTGTCCCGAATATTATCGGTGGCAAAATGTACGAACGCACAAGGCTCCACCATGCCAGCCGCATTAATATGGAAGTACATGCGCCCACCGGCAATACATCCGCCAGTAAAGTGTCCGTCGTTCCAAAAATCAGCCACTAGAATTGGCTTGGTCGTGCGGATTTCAGCCACACGCTTGACCAGCCAAGCCCTTTGCTCGGGAGTGATCATCATATCTAGATTTGGTCCGCGACCAATAGGAATATAATGGAAACTCCAAACATAGGTTGCACCTTTATCCACTAAAAAATCCATATATTCATCGGAAAACAGTGTTTCGATATTGTTCCTAGTGACAGTGACAGAAGCACCAAAATATACACTGCGTTCGCGCAACCGGTCCATGGCAGCCATGACCTTGTCAAAGACACCCTCACCACGGCGGGCATCTGTCTCTTCGCGCCATCCCTCCAGGCTAAAAGCTGGTGAAAAGTTGGCTAACTCTGCCAATCTATCTGCCACCTGGTCGGTAATCAAGGTTCCATTAGTATAGGCCATAAAGCCCATATCTGGATGGCGAGCTACCACATCCAAAAGTTCTGGATAGGCAAAAGGTTCGCCGCCAGAGAACACAATCCAGTAAATACCCAGTTCCTTGGCTTCGTTAAACAACCGGTCCAATAGCTCTGGTTCCAAGCGATCTGTCTGTTTGTATTCACCAGCCCAACAACCGGTACAACGTAAATTGCAAGCCGAAGTTGGATCAACCAAGATCAAGCTCGGTATATGGATACCAAGCTTTTTCATTAACGCGTTACGCTGTGGTCCACCCAAAAGCATAGCGTTAACTACCCAAATACTCAGGAAGTTTTTTAGCATACGTGGGTTTTTAACTAAGCGTTTAATTTGGGCCATGATCTTTTCATCGCCCACCATACGAGCTTTCAGTAACCGAATATTCTTTTTTTGCCCTTCCTCAGGTGCTACTCTTTCAGCAAAATCCAGGATACGGGGCAAATTTTGCTCCGGGTCCCGGCTCAGGTATTTCAGGGCTTGATCGAGAGCCAAATCCGCTGCCACCTTCTTGACACGCGTCGTATTAAAGGGCACAGTGTCAAAAATAGCCATCGGTATCCCTCCTTAAAGTTCTCTCGTTCCCCGACATTACCTTACCGGTTCAATTTTCCACCTCCAAATTTTTCAAGACAATGCCGGTTCTAGTGAAGACGCCAATCCCAGATCCCGGGCATGGGCCAGCGCCTCTTTAATTAGTGCAACAGTATGCCGATCGCACAAAGAATAAAATACCTCTTTTCCCGCACGCCGTTTCTTAACTAATCGCGGATGATGTAAAATGCGCAGATGATGTGATACAGCTGGTAGACTAAGGCCTAACAAATCAGCCATTTCTTGTACGTTAAGTTCGCATTGTTCTAGCGCATAAAGAAGTTTACTCCTGCTATCATCTGATAAAATCTTAAACAACTCACCTACTCCAGTTAGTGCTGCTACCTCACTGCGCAATTCTTTAATTGTAGTCAAATGCCCTAACTCAGACTGACCCCCAGGCTCTGGCATCACCTCACCTCCTCAGTTTTTTTGTTAACATTAAAACAATTAAACAGTTGCTTAATTTAATTATAGTCTTCTTTACCACCTTTTACAACCTTCATTTACTATTCCCCTACTCAAATATTACACTCTCTTATTATTCTCTTTCACCAAGTAAAAAATCTTCCTTATCAGAAGATTAAAAGCCAAGTTTTGAACCTTTGGGGCCCTAATGTTTAATCAACCAGCGGCTCAACCAAGGACGATGGATAATCACCGCCTGCGCTGGACATAATTCCTGACAGCAAAAACAGCGAATACATTTAGTTAAATCAACTGTGGGCTGCTTTTTATTTAATGTCAGTGCCTTGGCCGGACAGCTACGCACACAAATACCACAGCGGCGACATTTTTCAGCCTGAAACACTGGTCTAGCACCTAGCCAACGCCCTGCCAGCTTTAGTAATTTTGGAGACAGGCGGTGCCCTAATAACCGAAAACTCGTTCCCCCTGGCGGCGGTACCACAAAATCTGAGATTGCCACTTCTCTTAAGCTAGCACCCATTACCATATCGTCCACCATAGAAGTGAGTAAACATCGCTCTCTGGCTAGGCGAGTTGTGGGTACTTCTGTTTCTTTCAAACCGATCATATTTACGGCCACTGCATCCAAAGCAAATACTGACGGGCTAACTAGAATATACCCCAAGTGCCTAGGTGTACCAGCCGACGGCCCTTCTCCTTCCATAGCTACCACTGCATCCATGATGGTCAGGACCGGTTTTACTGTCAAGGCCAAATCTAGGAGAAAATCAGCAAATTGTTCTAGGACTGGCAACTGCAGATGATACTCGGCTTTTTGTAAACCGGGTATACATCCAAACAAATTCTTTACCGCTCCTGTATAGCGGGTAAGGCCATGGCTTTTTAGTTTGGGCAAATTAATAATCACATCAGCTGTAGCTATCGCCTGGCTCAAAGTGAAATTGCGCACCCGGGCCTTCTCTGCTGCTGGAACGCTGGAAGCAGCCACATCTAAGTTTAATTTGGCACCTGTTTCTGTCGCCACCTGAGCCAGCCCAGAGATGTCATAAATACCTTGAAGCGATGCTTCAGTAAATGGACCGCCGGGGCTGTCATAAATAAGCGGCTGACCCCCCACGCGCATTACTTCCTGAACCACAGCCTTAACCACAGCCGGATGAGTAGTAACTGCATCCTCCGGCGGTCTCTTAGTAAGCAGGTTTACCTTTAGCAGTACCCGCTGTCCCGGCTGCACGAACTTCTCAAGGCCTCCAAAACAATCCAATGCCTTAGCTAGCGCGTTATCTACTTTATCCTTATTATAGTTGGCACAGGGTACTAAGGCCACCTTTTCGTCCAAACTGTTTCCTCCATTCAAAAAAGAATCTTTTGGCGGCGCATATAGACATTAAGAAGCAACCCTAGTGCCATCATATTGGTAAGATAAGAGCTGCCACCATAGCTCATAAATGGCAAAGGAATTCCTGTTACCGGCATAATACCCAACGTCATTCCTACATTCACCAAAATATGAAAGGTAAACATGATCACCACTCCAGTGGCTAGTAAAGTGCCGAAATCGTCCCTAGCCTTTAAGGCCACACGAATGCCACGATAAATCAAAATAAAGTATAACAATAGTATTATGCCTGCCCCGATAAACCCTAGTTCTTCACCAATGACTGAAAAAATAAAATCCGTATGCTGTTCTGGCAAAAATCCTAGGCGGTTCTGGGTGCCACCAAATAATCCCTTACCCCAAGCCCGCCCTGAACCAATGGCAATCATCGACTGAATAACGTGATAACCATCACCTGTAGGATCAATGTAGGGATTAAATACCACTAGTATCCGCTTTCGCTGGTAGGGTTCCAAAAAATAAAATAACAATGGAGCCAAGGCACCGCCAATACCGCATAACCCAGCTAGATATTGCCACTTAATACCCGCTACAAACAGCATCCCTAATAAAAGCCCTATAAAAACTAACGACGTGCCCAAGTCCGGTTGCTTCAAAATAAGAGCCATCGGTATTCCCACATGAAGAAATACCGGTACCAAGTCCCGCACAGAGTGCAGAGAATGTGCCCGCTTAGACAACAGATCAGCTAACGTGATAATAATTATTATTTTCGCTAATTCAGAAGGCTGCAGTTCCAGCGGCCCTAAGCGCAACCATCGCTGAGCACCTTTAGCTTCTCGCCCAAAGATAAATACCGCGATAAGTAAAGCTAGGTTAATATAATACATCTGGTTAGTATACTGAGCCAAATCATGGTAATCAAAAGAAAGCATAACTACAAATAATACTAGCCCCACCACTGCCCAGATTGCTTGGCGCTTAATATAATAATACGGGTTTTCCGCGCTGGCGCTGGCAATAACAAAAAAGCTAATGGTGGTAAGTGCTACCACCACTGCAATAATTACATAATCTAAATTCTTAAGTAAGCGCTTATCTATCATAATACCCTCCAGGGAGAAATGCTAACTTGCTCTTATTATAAATGTTTCTCCCTGTATAGTCTAGCTTACTAAACAGCCTTAATAGCTCGTTTCATTTTTTTTATGGGAATGCTGGCCACCAATGCAACCGAACTTTCTAAACTATGAATGCTCACTTCCACACCGTTGGAGTCAATTTCCATATACTCGGTGATAACATCAATAACCTCTTCTTTTATAAGTTCTAAAAATTGCGGCGATACGGTGGCGCGATCGTGGACCAGCACTAACCGTAGCCGCTCTTTAGCAATATCCTTACTAGGAAGCTCGTCTCGTCCGAAAACTTTTCCTAAGATGTCGAGCACCGTTAGCCCTCCTTCCTTATTTTTAGCGGCCAAAACCTAATAAGTGTTTCATCCGAGCCATAAACCCTTCTTCAATTTCTAAAGGCATAAGCGGCACCTGCTCCCCGGTAATGCGGCAGGCAACATTACGAAAAGCTTGGCCAGAACGAGACGTGCTATCTAAAACTGCTGGCTCACCGCGATTCGTAGCTATTACTATACGGTCGTCTTCTGGCACTACTCCAATCAAATCCACAGCCAAGATATCAATGATATCATCTATATCCATCATATCTCCACGTTTTACCATGTTGGGGCGTATGCGGTTAATAAGAAGCTGTACTTCGGCCATTTCTGAGGCTTCTAGTAAACCAATGATACGATCGGCATCGCGTACGGCGGAAACCTCTGGTGTGGTCACCACAATCGCCCGATCAGCACCAGCAATAGCGTTACGAAACCCTTGCTCAATGCCAGCCGGGCAATCTACTATAACGTAATCAAACTCTAATTTGAGTTCTTCATCTAAGGCTTTCATTTGTTCGGGCGTAACGGCAGTTTTATCTCTGGTTTGAGCTGCTGGTAAAAGAAACAGGTTTTCATTAAAGCGTTTATCCCGAATAAGCGCCTGCTTTAGCCGACACACCCCAGATGTTACATCTACCAGATCGTACACAATTCGATTTTCTAGCCCCATAACCACATCCAGATTCCTTAGGCCAATATCCGCATCTACCAGTACCACCCGGTGCTCATTTAAGGCTAGAGCTGTACCCAAATTTGCTGCCGTTGTTGTCTTGCCCACACCACCCTTGCCAGATGTCACTACAATTACTTCTCCCATTGCCCGTCCTCCCTTTCTCTAACCTCGTTGCACCAAAGATAGTGTCTGATTAGTAGAGCTTTGTTCCACCACTATATTGCCATCGCGTAGCCTAGCTATTTCCGGCCGTCCATTTAAACACTTAGCGTCTTCATCTGGAGACCGCGTAAACACACCTGCTATTCTCAGCTGGCTCGGTTCTAACCGAAAAGCAGCTACAAATGCCTTTTGATCTCCACTAACTCCGGCATGCACCAATCCTCTCAAGGTACCAATCACCACCACATTGCCATGAGCTACAATTTCGGCCCCAGGATTAACATCGCCTGTAACCACCACATGACCGGCAAACTTTACCCGTTGCCCGCAACGCAAATTACGGTTGATAAACATTACCGGTAACGGAGAAACCTGGCCGAAAGAAACTTGAAACAAATTTTGCTCTTCTGCTTCTTTAGGTTTAGTTTCCGGTTTCTCTTTTGTTATTGCCGTCTCCGCTATTTTGTCATCGCTGAACCCTTTTAGGGTTAACCCTGTTTGGCTGTTGATTAACTTGGATAAAGTCTTTTTTTGTTTGCCAGTAAGCTTTCTATTCCCAGAATCAATAATAACTTGAGCCCCTTGGAAAAAACCACGGGCTGCTTCCAGTTTGGCCTTTAGCATGTCCAGTACCTGCTTAAATTCCGAGTGGTCATCCAGTATAATAAGTAGTCCATCGCGCGTGCCTTTAAAGACTGCTTCTTCTCTAACCATGTTTGTACCCTCTCCCTAAGG
>JAAYWY010000052.1 GCA_012516165.1 Bacillota bacterium | reverse complement strand
TGTTCCGCTCTCTTCGTCTTCTTCCTGATAAGATGGGCCCGTGAGCCCACGTCGCACCCGCTTGACTGGCCGTTGCTTGGTTCTGGCTTCTGTTTTTTGTGTCCTTTCCTGCTGCCTACGCTGGGACCGGCGACCAGTAATTAGGCTCCAGATAAACCAAAGAATTAGGAGGTCCAAAATGAGAGATGGCACGGCCATCACTCCTTAATCTGGGTAGCTGATCCCGCCGGTTCGGAACCTTTGGGGGCCAGGCGAGAAATAGCCTCGCGCATGTCGGTATCGGCCATGATATTTCTCAGATTTTGGTAGTCCAGTACACCAATTTTGCCCTCTCGCAGTGCCTGGGCAATGGCTCTGGGAACTTCGGCTTCTGCTTCCACTACCTTGCTTCTCATTTCCTGGACAACAGCTCTCATTTCCTGTTCGTGAGCAATAGCCATAGCACGGCGTTCTTCGGCTTTAGCTTGAGCAATGCGCTTGTCAGCTTCGGCCTGATCGGTCTGCAGTTTAGCACCAATATTCCGTCCGACATCAACATCAGCAATGTCTATAGATAAAATTTCAAATGCTGTCCCACCATCTAATCCCTTGCTAAGAACAGTCTGGGAGATGCTATCGGGGTTTTCCAGCACGGCTTTATGCGTTTCGGCACTACCAATGGTGGTAACAATGCCTTCGCCTACGCGGGCAATAATAGTAGCCTCACCAGCACCACCCACCAAGCGGTCGATATTGGCTCGCACCGTAACCCTGGCCTTAGCCTGTAGTTCAATGCCGTCTTTGGCTACAGCTGCTACCACCGGGGTTTCGATAACTTTGGGATTAACACTCATTTGTACCGCTTCGAGCACGTTGCGTCCAGCCAGATCAATAGCCGCCGCCCGTTCAAATGTGAGGGGAATACCGGCACGATGAGCGGCAATTAAGGCGTTCACCACTCGGTCTACGTTACCTCCTGCTAAAAAGTGGGCCTCAAGTTGATTAGTGGTAAGCTCAAGACCAGCTTTGGTGGCTTTAATAAGCGGGTGAACAATACGGCTGGGCGGTACCCGTCTTAATCTCATGCCTATTAACTCAGCAATTCCTACTTGTACACCGGAAGCTAGTGCAGAAATCCATAGGCCTACAGGAATAAAAGAAAAAAGCACCATCAGGGCAAAGACGATGAGCAAAAGGGGGAAAAACAAAATCAATAGATCCATGTAAGAACCTCCTTCATTTTTTACTTGTGCTCTGTAGCTGCACCGGTGATGTCAGCCAAAACAAAGAACAAAAAACAGAGCTAGCCAGATCAAGATTCTGCCACATATAAACTAGCCTGCTCTTTTTACTACTATACGCTGTCCTTCCACCTGAATAACTACAACTGCTGTGCCTTTGGGAATAAACTCCCCTTCAGTAACTACTGCCCAACGCTTGTCTAGGAGTTCAGCCATCCCTACAGGCCTAAGATTTGTCAGCGCCACACCAGTAACGCCAAGCAAGTAATTTAGGTCTTCGGCAGCCGAACCAGACAAACATTCCTCTAATACTATGGCCTTTGGCCGCTTAAAACGAAGAATCAGAAAAACAGCCACAAAGCCTAAAACCAATAGGGCTATAGCAACAACAAAGGCAACGGTACCCGGAACTCCCGGTACAGACATAATTATTCCTAGCCCAGCCACGAATGCCACTAAACCTGTCGCTCCAAACAACCCGAAGCCTGGAATTAGTAGAATCTCCAGTGCTAAAAGCAAAGAACCTACTACAAGCAAAATTACTGCCAGGGTAAGCACCGCAAACTCCTCCCCTAGTGTACAAAAGACCCAGCCTTTTCCGGACTGGGTCTTTTCTTCTTACTGTTCCAGCAGTTCGCGTACAATTTTATTCACTAGGCGGCCATCTGCTCGGCCTCTTGTCTTGGGAATAATAGCTCCCATAACCTTACCTAGATCACGCTGGCTGGTGGCTCCTACTTCTTCAATAGCTTTTTGCGCTAGTTGCCGAATATCACGTTCGGACAACGGGGCTGGCAAGTACTCGCGCAGGATACTAATCTCTTCTTCTAACTTGGTTACTATGTCATCGCGGCCGCCCCGAGCAAACTCGGGAATGCTGTCTTGCCGCTCTTTCACCTCTTTAGCTAACACTTCTATAGTTTCTTCATCATTTAAGGAATGTCCTTTGGCAATTTCGGCATTTTTAATAGCTGCACGCGCCATACGAATAGTACTAAGCCGGACCTTTCCTTCTTCGCGAGCCTTCAGAGCCTCTTTCATATCCGCAAATAACCGATCCTGAATAGTCACGTTAGATAGCCTCCTAACGGAACTTTCTCTTGCGTGCGGCTTCGGACTTCTTTTTGCGTTTTACGCTGGGTTTCTCGTAGTGTTCTCGTTTACGAATTTCGGACAAAACCCCTGACCGCTGGCACTGACGCTTAAATCTACGCAGCGCACTGTCGAGGGATTCATTTTTCCCGATTCTAATTTCAGGCACCCGCCTCTCCCTCCCTCCGCCACGGTCGTGAAGCCGGGGTTTGAAACAGTAAACCGCTAAGCAGTCCCAAGATTATAGGTAACTGCCATCGGCACAAAAACATTATATACCACGGTTAAAATTAGTGTCAAGATTAGCCTGGCGGCCAATCGAGAAAACGTCCCCCTAGAACGTGGAAATGGAGGTGGGGTACAGTTTGCCCGCCGTCTTTGCCTGTATTTACTACTACGCGAAACCCTCCATCGGTAATACCTAGCTTACTGGCTAATTGGGCAATGACTTTTTGCACTGTCGGTAAAAGGTCGGCATCATCACCGCCCACATCAAGGATACTCCCAATATGCTTTTTGGGTACCACTAAGAAATGTACCGGCGCCTGGGGGTTTATGTCTTTAAAGGCCACTACAGTATCATCCTGGTATAAGAATTCGGTGGGAATTTTGCCCCCAGCGATTTGGCAAAAGATACAATCGGCCAATAGATTCACCCCCTTTAGCTACTGTTTCGCCTTTCAGCAGGAAATTCCTGCTGAAGCTGGCCATAAACGTGATCTTCTGCTGCTTTTAAAGCTGTAACAGGCACAATTTGATTCATAAGGCAGTCGTCTCCAGAAAAATGTACGCGGATATAATTACCGCTATAACCCACCAGCTGCCCCTTGTGACGCTCAGTCTCTACTAAAACATTAAGTTGCTGCCCTAGATAGCGGCGATGAAAGGCCAATGCCAAATCATGTCCCAAAGAAATCAATCGGTGGCTACGCTCTTCTTTCACTTTGGTCTCCACCTGATCAGGAAATTCTGCTGCCAAAGTTCCCGTCCGAGGAGAATAGGGAAACACATGCAGTCGGCTAAAACCGGCTATCTTGACTACCTCAATGGTGTCGGCGAAATCTTCCTCGGTTTCACCAGGAAATCCCACAATTACGTCGGTGGTAAGACCAATATCAGGAATCGCCTGACGTATTCTCTTCACTAATTTTAGATATTCCTCGGCGGTGTACGGACGCCGCATCCGCTGGAGAATCTTAGTGGAACCACTCTGCAACGGGATGTGCAGATGAGGACAAATCTTGGAGCTACCTGCCACTAGCTCTAGTAACTCTGGAGTAACTTCAGCCGGATCAAGCGAACTTATACGAATCCGTTCTAACCCCGGTACATCTTCCAGTAACTTTAGTACCACTGTTAAATCGCTCTTGGGGGAAAAATCACTACCGTACAGGCCCAAGTGAATACCAGTTAAAACAATTTCTTTATATCCTTTAGCTGCCAGTTGCTCAGCTGCCGCCACTACCTTCTCAGGAGAACGGCTTCTTACCGTCCCACGGGCATAGGGGATAATACAATAGGTGCAAAACTGATTGCAACCATCTTCAATCTTGAGAAAAGCCCGGGTGTGGGTGGAATAGTCCAGCGGCAGCTCTTCGAATTGAGCTTTTCTAAGGACCGGTGTCACATGCTGTACTCGTTTTTTAGTACGGGCAGCTTCTTCCACCAAATCTACCACCAGCGAACGCTCACCGGTACCGATGATAACATCTACTTCTGGTAATTCCTTTACTTTATCGGTTGCCACTTGCGGCCAGCAACCTATCACTGCCACTGTAGCATCTGGTGCTAGGCGGCTAGCGCGCCGCACTAGCTGCCGTGATTTTCTATCGGCTACACTGGTTACAGTGCAAGTGTTAATAACATACACATCAGCTGGCTGGTTAAACCTTACCACTTGATAGCCACGCTCACGAAAAAGTTCTTTCATGGCTTCGGTTTCTGATTGGTTTACTTTACACCCCAAGGTGGCAAAGGCGACCCGTCTGACCACAGGATTACCTACTTTCTTCCCTATTTCCTTATATTATTAGCAGCGTATTGCTTTTACAAAAATAAACGTCTTTTCATCTTCGGCCTTTAGTATTATGCGCCCTCAAATGTTTCTTGGGCAGCATAAACTGACCGCACTAAAAGTGTATCATCAGTTCCCGATTAGTATGTATCACAGGCTAAGCTCATCAAACTCATAAAAGATAGCGCTTAGCGCCACCAAACCAGCAGTTTCGGTGCGTAAAATCCGCGGTCCCAAGCTTACCGAATAGGCCCCGTGCTCTATAGCCTCTTGGGCTTCGGCAGCAGTGAAACCACCTTCCGGTCCCACCAACACTAATAGCTGTTTAATCGCCCGCTTCTGGCGCAGTTCTTGTAAAGTCTGTTTCAGGTTGCAAGCTTGTTCTTCTTCCCACAACAGCAAAACAGTATCATACAAAGAAAACCTAGTCACTATGTCCTTTATTCGGCACGCTGCTTCCACAGTGGGTACCACAGATCGCTGACACTGTTTGGCTGCCTCGCGGGCCACGCGCCGTAAGCGTTCTTCTTTATTCCGGCCCGGAGAAAGCTTCATCACCGACCGTTCACAGATTAAGGGAATTATAGCCTGAACGCCCACTTCGGTGGCTTTTTGAATCACCAACTCATTTTTTTCGCCCTTGGCTAATCCCTGGGCCAAAGTCACCTTTAGCTCGGGTTCGCGCACTGCTGGTACTTGTGCTATGATTCGACCCCAAACAGCACCTCGCTCCACTATAAGTTCCACTTCGTATTCGCGGCCCTGTCCATCAAAAATCCGCACCACGGCACCTGTTCCCAAACGCATAACTTTCTTTATATGGTGTGCCTCGTCGTTATCTAGATAAACTCGGTCCTCGCGGAACTGTTCTGGTGCAGCAAAAAAACGGAGCATCTTCTACGCTTCCTCCCAGCTAGCGGCAAAAGCCACCCATTCCTCTTGGCCCATGATTTCCAGCAACTTAAAACCTTTATCGGCCAAAGCCTCCTTTATATCGTCGAAATAAGGTTCAATGATACCACTACCAATAAACACACCGTGGGGTAATATGTGTGTAGGAAGATCGTTGATTAGAGAAAGTAATACGTCAGCAGTAATGTTAGCCACCACCAAATCTGCTTGACCCATAACCTCTTCCAGAAGGTCCCCTGGTAACACAACTACTTTATCTGTCACATGATTACGCTGGCAGTTTTCCCAAGCCGATTCTAGTGCTACCGGGTCCACATCTACCGCTGTCACTTCCTGCGCTCCCAGTTTAGCAGCAGCGATAGCTAAAATCCCCGAGCCTGTCCCAATATCGAATACCTTGAATCCCGGTTTAAGATACCGCTGCAGCAAAATAAGAGCCATGGTGGTAGTAGGATGGTTCCCCGTGCCAAAAGCCATACCTGGATCAAGTTCGATAACAATATCGTCTGTCTTAGTCTGACAATGCTCCCAGGCCGGTTTAATAATTATCTTATCGCCAACTCGAAGGGGCTTATAGTATGCTTTCCATACCGTGGACCATTCTTCTTCTGCTACCTTTTGTAATGATATGTCTCCAGCCACCGACAGCAATTTAAGTACACGATTAAGCTCGTCCTGAACAGCCTTTAGCCTAAGTGGTAATTGATCGTTTACAGGCAAATAAGCCTTAACTGTTACTTTGCCATCTGATGGTAAAGGTTCTGGCAGTTCTCCTACACCGTATTTATCCACCTGCGCTAGGAAACAGGTCGGGTCCTCAATGACCACGCCACCAGCGCCGGCTTCATGCAGGACATTAGCCACTGCTTCTACCGCTTCTTGGGCCGTCTGAATACTAATTTCTGTCCATTCCTTCATTGAGGGCCCTCCCTTCCATTAATACACTACTAACTATTTACTATTTACCTAAAGCATCTCGCACTTTCTTGAAGAAACCCTTGTCTTCTCGGCTTTGATCCTCCGTTCCTAGTGTTTCCGCCAGCTCTTGAAGAAGCTGGCGCTGCTTGATTGTAAGGTTCACTGGAGTTTGCACAACTACCGTTACAAACAGGTCGCCGCGTCCATGGCCCCTAAGAGAAGGCATTCCTTTACCACGCAAGCGAAAGCGGGTACCGCTTTGAGTTCCTTCAGGAATCGAAAGCTTCACTTTGCCTTCTAATGTAGGTACATCCACCTCTGCCCCTAAAGCCGCCTGGGCTATATTGATCTCTACTTTAGTATACAGGTTGTCGCGTTGCCGTTCAAATACCTTATGGGGTTTAACAGTGATAAACACATACAAATCCCCCGGGGGGCCACCGCGAACTCCGGGAGCTCCTTCGCCTGCCAGTCGCAACCGAGCCCCAGTATCCACCCCTGCTGGTACCTTCACATGAATACGGCGAGTACGGCGTACCCGGCCACTTCCATTACACTCCGGGCAAGGTTTAGTAATAATCTGGCCCCGACCACCGCAACGCAAACAAGTAGTTACATTTATCATGCGGCCAAAGGGTGTGGCCCGCTCTTGTCGCAATTCGCCTGTACCACCACAAGTAGGACAAGTGCTGGTGGAATTGCCGGGAGCTGCCCCACTACCACCACAGGCCGTGCATGTTTCTTCACGAAATACCTCTATATCCCGCTCTATACCTGTAGCTGCTTCTTCTAAGGTAATCTCTAAATCATATTGCAGATCGGCCCCGCGCTCCGGTCCAGCCTGACGGGTCCTCGTCGTGCGCCCACCGGTAAACATATCGAAAATATCGCCGAAGATATCAAAACCAAAATCACCAAATCCACCTGTGCCCCCATAGTCGCTGAAAGCAGAAGCATCAAAAGCAGCATGCCCAAACTGATCGTACTGAGCCTTCTTTTGTTCATCACTTAGCACTTCGTAAGCTTCATTAATCTCTTTAAACTTTTCTTCGGCTGTGGGATCGCCAGGATTCACATCAGGATGATACTTCCGGGCTAGTTTTCGGTATGCTTTCTTAATTTCTTCTTGGCTGGCCGTGCGCGGCACGCCCAGTATTTCGTAATAATCGCGTTTATCGGCCAACCTCATCACCCTCCGCTTTTTGCCCCTTTACTTCTTATCATCCTCTACTTTATAGTCAGCATCCACTACATTATCGTCTGAATTGGTCTTTGCCCCTGGACCTGCTGCCTGCTGTTCGCCAGCATTTGTATTTGATTCCTGCTCAGTCTTAGCATACAAAGCTGAACTTACGGCATAAAGGGCTTCCGAGAGCTTTTCGCTGGCTTTTTTAATAGCCTCACTATCGTCCCCTTTGATGGTTTCTTTCAGCTGTTGCAAAGCATCTTGAGCCGCTTTGATCTGACTAGCGTCTACTTTGCCTTCAGCCTCTTTAATGGTTTTTTCGGCGCTGTAAGCCAAAGCATCCGCCTGGTTCTTGGCTTCGATAACTTGGCGGCGTCGTTCGTCCTCAGCGGCGTGTTTTTCGGCTTCTTGGCGCATCTTTTCTATTTCTTCTTCGCTAAGACCGCTCGATGATTTAATGGTAATGGATTGTTCCTTACCGGTTCCTAAATCTTTGGCCGATACGTGAACAATACCGTTAGCATCAATATCAAAGGTAACCTCAATCTTAGGCACACCGCGTGGCGCTGGCGGGATACCGGTGAGTTCAAATCGACCCAAGGTCTTATTATCGGCAGCCATGGCCCGTTCACCCTGTAATACATGGATTTCCACGCTAGTTTGACCATCGGCAGCAGTAGAGAATATCTGACTTTTAGACGTGGGAATAGTAGTATTGCGTTCGATAATTCGGGTAAAAACTCCACCCAAAGTTTCAATTCCCAAAGATAGCGGCGTTACGTCCAAAAGAAGTACGTCTTTGACCTCGCCCGCGAGTACTCCTGCTTGGATAGCAGCCCCCATAGCTACACACTCATCAGGGTTAATACCCTTATGAGGTTCTTTGCCAAAGTAATTTTTAATCGCTTCCTGCACTGCTGGAATACGAGTAGAGCCACCCACCAGTAAGATTTTGTCAACATCCTTTGGTTCTAGGCCCGCGTCAGCCAATGCTTGGCGAGTGGGACCCATGGTAGCTTCTACTAAATCACGGGTTAGCTCTTCGAACTTTGCCCGGGTCAAAGTCATCTCTAAGTGCTTAGGCCCGCTAGCATCAGCCGTGATAAACGGCAGGTTAATGGTGGTGCTCAAAAGACTAGATAGCTCAATTTTGGCTTTTTCTGCCGCTTCCTTTAGGCGCTGCATCGCCATTTTATCTGTTCTAAGATCAATACCGTTCTCGCGTTTGAATTCCTCAGCCACATAATCGATGATACGCTGGTCAAAATCATCGCCACCTAATTTGGTATTGCCACTGGTGGCCTTTACCTCAAACACGCCGTCACCCAACTCCAACAAAGACACATCGAACGTACCGCCACCTAAATCATACACTAACACCGTCTGATCTTGGCCCTTTTCTAATCCATAAGCTAATGCAGCTGCTGTTGGTTCGTTGATAATTCTCAGGACTTCAAGACCAGCAATAACACCGGCGTCTTTGGTTGCTTGCCGCTGACTATCACTAAAGTAGGCGGGTACGGTAATAACAGCTTGTTTAACCGGTTCCCCCAGATAGGCCTCGGCATCATTTTTTAATTTTTGCAGAATCATGGCCGATATTTCCTGGGGTGTATACTCTTTATCATCAATGCGAACTTTATAGTCGGAACCCATATGCCGCTTAATAGACACTACAGTGCGTTCGGGATTAGTTATGGCCTGACGCCGAGCTACCTGACCAACTATACGTTCGCCCTCTTTAGAAAAAGCCACTACCGAAGGCGTCAACCGGCTCCCTTCGGCATTGGTTATAATGGTAGGCTCACCGCCTTCCATAACAGCCATTACTGAATTTGTTGTACCTAAATCAATGCCAATTACTTTAGCCATTTTCTCTCGCTACCTCCTTGTTCCCAACAGTTTCTGTTGAAGTTTCGACATCACCAGCAATCTCAGGTTCAACCTGTATTAGGGAGCGTGGCCCTACCTTTACTAGCGTCGGTCGAAGAACCCGATCGTGGTAGCGCCAACCGCGCAATAGTTCCTCTACCACGACTTCTGCTTCACCTTCTTCGCGCATTAGCGCCTCTTGGTATTCGGGGTTGAAAGGCTCCCCGATACCAGGGTCTATTGGTGTAACCCCCTCTTTAGCCAACACGGCCAGAAACTGTTTGAGCACCTGGGCTACACCTTCCACTAGCGGTCCTGGCGATTCAGCTCCTTCCCCAGCTGCGATCGCCCGTTCTAAATTATCAACCACTGGTAAAAGTTCAAGCAGCAATTGCTCATTAGCGTATTTTACCTGTTCACTTCGCTCACGTTCTACCCGGCGACGAAAATTAATAAAATCAGCTTGCATGCGAGTAAGCTGGGCCAAATAATTTTGAGCCTCTTCCTCAGTTTGACGCAACTTAGCCTTAAGTTCCTCAAGTTCCTCTGTGTTGCCGTTGTTGGTGTTTTGATCATCACCACTGACCAAATCCTCTGGTTGGTTAGCTGAATTAGAGCTCTCCTCTAAGGTATCCTTGGTATCTTTTTTTATATCCTCGTTTAAGTATTCCTCCGTCACTGCTTCACCACCTTGCCACATTAAAAATCTAGTGCAGCTGAGTTGCTGCTTTCTTGTACTGCACCGGGCGGACTTACCGGGTCTTTACGCTTGATAATGGTATCAATGCGCAGTATAGCCTCAGCCACTTCGCCTGCCGCCTTAAGGGCATAGCTTTTAACTTCTGCCGGATCAGCCACCCCGAGTTCGGACATAGACGCTACTGTGCCTAAGTCACAGTCAATGCCTAGCTGATTATTTCCTTCCGCCATCTGGGCAGCCCATACTTCCTCTACTTTTTCCAGCGGATTGAAACCAGCATTGGCTACAATCTGAGCCAGCGGTCGTTTTAGAGCTTCTACTACAGCATCCACTCCATAAGCGCTCATACCTCTTTTTTCCTGTCGGCTAAGGGTAAGCTCGCGAGCCACAGCTATCTCTAGCGCTCCACCGCCGGGAACAACACCGCCTTTAATTGCCGCCTGCAAGGAGGAAGCAGCATCACGAGCAATTCGTTGCCGTTCCCCCACCACTTCCTCGGTAGCCGCTCCAACCAAGATAGTAGCCATAGGTTTGCCTTGACCACCTAAAATCCGCACTTGACCTAACTTTTCATCTTCGTAGACTCGACCAGCAAAACCAAGGTAGGTCTCAAGCTCAGATGCTGGTTTCTTTAGCGCTGATCGTTTCACCAACCGGGCACCAGTATGTTCAGCTGCCAGACGCAATGAATCGCTAGCTAACCGATCCACCACAAAAATGCCTGCATCGGTGAGTACTTCCTCTCCAATATTATGAACCGTACGGCTGGTAAGTACCAAACCTACACCTAAATCCACCAGCTTGCTTAGGTTCTGGCGAAACTCTTCCTGAAGCTCAAGGTACTTGCTAAATCCAGTTTCTGTACCCAGTGCCTCTTCTTCGATCTCCTCAGGATCTAAGTCATCATCCAACACCAAAACTTTTACCGCATCTTTTTTTTCTGGCATCTGGCTATTTAACCGCTGCCGATCCAACACTAAGCCCATAAACACTTCGTTGTCAGCACCTTCTTGGGCTAATACTGTATCGGCTAAACGGAAGTTATCGTCTTTTAGTTTTTCCACACCAATAAGCCGAGCAGCCTGGACCACCAACTCAGCAATGTCTTTATTTTCTCTTCCAGCAATATAGGCGATACGCTCCAATATGGGATCGTCTAAACTTTCCACGGGTATCGCATGCTCTTTAATAATTTGAAGGGCCCGCTCAATACCGTAGCGCATACCTTCGATCACCCGTACCACCGGTACGCCTCGGATCACATGGTTTACCCCTTCGCTAATAAGGGCTTTTGCCAAAATGGTACAGGTGGTAGTACCGTCACCTATTTCATCTTGTTGTGCTCGAGCCACATTTATAAGCATCCGGGCAGCAGGGTGGTTAACATCCATTTGTTCTAAAATAGTAACGCCATCGTTAGTGATAGTGACTTCACCAAACCGGTCCACTAACATGGTATCAAGACCCTTCGGTCCAATGGTTCCTTCCACCGCCGCGGCAATAGCCCGAATGGCATTGGCATTGGAAATCAAGGCAGCCAGGCGTTCATCCACTTCGGCTCCCCCGGTCCCCGTCTTCATTCCTATCTACCCCTTTCTCCTTATACGCGGCCCTTCGGACCGTCTGCTGCAGCTTAGCGATAAGTTCAAACTTCCAACCCCTCCTTAGCTCGATGACCCACTATGCTGGGTTGAGAAAGCTTCTTCTAGGCAAGAAGCCATATATTGCAGTACAGAAATAACGTGACTGTAATCCATACGGGTTGGGCCAAGCACCGCCACCGTTCCTGCCGGTTGTCCCTGAACGGTATAAGTAGCTGAAATCACGGTGCAATCTTGCATGGCCTCAAGTTCGTTCTCCCGACCAATAGTGATCATAATCCCTGGTTCTCGCTGTAGAAGTTGGCGTAGCAAAGGCTCTTCTTCTAGTAGTACCAAGAGATGACGGACCTTATCTATGTCCTGAAACTCCGGCTGTTTAAGGATGTTATGGGTTCCACCCAAATACACCTTCCCACGCCCACTTGGCCTCAACCAGGACAATACCGAACGGGCAATCTCGGCCAAAAGTTCGCGACTCTGGCGGAAATCATCTAGCAGTTCAGCGTAAATCTGATCTAAGAGTTCACTGGTGACTTCCTCCAGTCGCCGACCAGCCAATCTATGGGTAAAATAGGTTGATAGCCCCTCTAAATCAGCTGGTTCAATCTCTGGCGGCAAAACTAGTACCCGACTTTCCATCCGGCCGTTTTCTGTGAATAACAAAGCTAAGGTCAGCCGTTGTTCCAGGTGGATTAGTTTTACCGACGCCAACCGACCAGCATTAAGGCTAGGACTAGTCACTAGACCCACATAATTAGATACTTGTGACAGTAATCGAGAAGCCGCTACTAGAACGGTATCCGCTTCCTGGGCTCTTATCTCAGCTAGTTGGTTTAATAACCTCCGTTCCGAACTGGTAAGCTGATCTTGGTCCATCAGATTATCCACATAAAACCGGTAGCCTCGGTCCGACGGTACACGGCCAGCTGACACATGGGGTTGCTCAAGAAATCCCATCTCTTCCAAATCAGCCATCTCGTTTCTAATGGTGGCTGTGCTTACGCCGAGTTTATGGCGGCGGACGAGCGTGCGCGATCCTACCGGTTCAGCGGTATTGATATACTCTGATACCACAGCCTTAAGTACTTTTTGCTTACGGTCGCTCAACACTTTCTCCACCCCCTTAACTATTCTCCCTCTTTATTAGCACTCTCATGTAGGGAGTGCTAATTATCCCTTTTCACGATAGCACCAATAGCGAGCCTTGTCAAGAAAAGTTATTCGGCAAGAACTCCAGAGCTACCTGATTAGCCAGTAATAAACCCTTAGCAGTAAGGCTAAGGGAAAATTCGTCCATAGTTACTAACCCCAGAGCCATAAGGCGGTCAATAGCCTGGGGAAAAACAGCATATACATCGCGGCCAAATTGGCGGGCAAAGCGGGGCCTAGATAGTCCTTCTCTTAAGCGCAAAGCCAGGATCACTGTCTCGGCCTGAGCCAGCTCCGGTGTCGCTAGTTCCCGCTCGGCAATAGGTAAACATCCCTGCCCAAGAGAATCCACATAAGAGATTGTATCCCTTATATTGGTTCGCCTCTCGCCAGCCAAATAAGAAGTAGCTGCTGGTCCAAGGCCAAGATAGGGTTCGTTGTGCCAGTATACCAAATTATGCTGACAGGCATAACCGGGCCGAGCAAAATTGGAAATCTCGTACTGGCTAAGACCCGCCTGCTCCAGCCTAGTCTGGGCTTCCCGATACTGGGCTAAATCTAACTCCTCTGGGCACGGTTCAAGAGCACGTCGGGCAAATTCCGTTCCCTCTTCAATCATAAGGCTATAAGTGGAGATATGCTCCGGGGCCAAAGCCAATGCTTCCTGCAACGTTTGTCGCCACAGCTTAAGACTTTGCCCAGGAATAGCATACATAAGGTCTAAACTTAGGTTATCAAAACCAGCGCGGCGTGCCTGATCCCAGGCTGTTTTAGCCTCGGACGCAGTGTGAATTCGGCCTAAGAAAACAAGGAGATCATCATCAAAGCTTTGCACTCCTAAACTAAGTCGGTTAACACCTGCTGCTTTAAGCAAGGCTAATTTTGTCTTAGTTAGCGTACCAGGGTTAGCTTCCACTGTCCATTCAGCCCCTGCTACGCGGGGAAAGGCAGCTGCCACCTGAAGCACCCGCTCTAGTTCTTGTGGTGTCAACACCGTAGGTGTACCGCCACCAATATAAACCGAAGGCACCTCCTGACCCTGAGGCCAGGAGGTGAGATAATGCTCAGCTTCTTGTTCTAATGCGCTCACATAGCCTTCAGCCATCGGCGATGTATAGGGCTGGGAGGCAAAGTCACAATAATAACACTTGCGCACGCAAAAAGGTACATGAATATAAAGAGCTGGCCCCTGGGACATCATTTCACCTTCAATACAGCCATAAAAGCTTCTTGGGGTATTTCCACATTACCAACTTGCTTCATTCGTTTCTTGCCTTCTTTTTGCTTCTCTAACAATTTGCGTTTGCGGGTAACATCCCCACCATAACACTTGGCCAAAACATCCTTGCGCAGAGCCTTCACCGTTTCTCGTGCCAGGACACGACTTCCTATAGTCGCTTGAATAGGAACATCAAACAACTGCCTAGGAATGAGACTTCTTAGCCGTTCTACCAGCTTGCGTCCTTGGTACTGAGCCCGCTCGCTGTGAACAATAATAGACAAAGCATCTACTGGTTCTCCATTAATCAAGATATCCAGTTTTACCAAGTCGCTAGCACGATGACCTAGGTAATCATAGTCCAAAGAAGCATAGCCGCGAGTACGGGATTTTAGTTGGTCAAAAAAATCAAAAATAATCTCTGATAATGGTAGATCGTAAGTTATAAGAACACGAGATTCGTCCAGATATTCCATGTTGTGATAAATCCCTCGTTTTTCTTGTGATAGCTCCATCACTGCCCCGATAAATTCGCTGGGAACAATAATGGTTGCTCGCACAAACGGTTCCGCCAAAGATTCGATTTCCGTCGGCGGCGGAAGTTTGGCCGGGCTGTCCACCTGCAATACTTCTCCATCAGTCTTGGTAACCTCATATACCACGTTAGGTGCTGTGGCAATAATATGCACACCAAACTCTCGCTCCAATCGTTCCTGCACAATTTCCATATGCAATAACCCTAAGAAACCGCAGCGGAAACCAAAGCCTAAGGCTGTTGATGTCTCTGGCTCAAACACTAAGGCAGCATCGTTTAATTGTAGTTTCTCTAAGGACTCCCGAAGCAGGTTATAGTCGCTAGCCTCCTGAGGGTACAAGCCACAGTAAACCATGGGTCTAAGGTGTCGATAGCCGGGAAGAGGTTTGGCCACAGGCCGATCAGCATCAGTGATGGTATCACCTACACGAGCATCCTTAATATTTTTAATACTAGCGCTGAGATAGCCTACTTCCCCTGGGCCAAGTACTGGGACTGGAACAAGGCCGCGACCAAAAACCCCTACTTCATCCACTTCATACTCCTTGCCAGTCGCCCACAAACGTATATTTTGACCAGCTTTAATAGTACCTTGCATGATACGGATATAGGCTATAACCCCACGATAAGAATCAAACTTGGAATCAAAAATCAGGGCAGCTAACGGGTCTTCTTCTTTTCCTTGCGGCGGGGGAATCTGTTCGGCGATAGCCTGCAAAATAGCTTCCACACCCTCACCAGTTTTGGCACTGCATAAAAGGGCCGAATCACCATCTAAACCTAATACATCCTCGATTTCTTTTTTTACCATATCGGGGTTAGCCGACGGCAAATCAATTTTATTGATAATCGGTATTATAGTAAGATTATGTTCTAACGCTAAGTAGGCATTGGCCAAGGTTTGGGCCTCAATCCCCTGAGTGGCATCCACCACCAACAAAGCTCCTTCGCAAGCTGCTAAACTGCGTGAAACTTCATAGCTAAAATCCACATGACCTGGTGTATCGATCAAGTTATATTCATATTCCTGGCCATCATTAGCCCGATATGTTAAGCGGACAGGAGTCAGCTTGATCGTGATACCACGCTCCCGCTCCAAGTCCATCTGATCAAGTACTTGTTCTTGCATTTCCCGGGCGGAAAATGCTCCTGTTTGCTCTAATATTCTATCAGCCAGGGTGGATTTCCCGTGGTCAATATGGGCGATGATGCAAAAATTGCGTATATGGGCTGTATCCATTATGAGTTACCGCCTTCCTCTAGGCTTACTAACAGAAATTATATCATTTCGCCCAGTTGGCGGCAACTAAGTTGGGGTCTTACTCTTGATTCCTAAACCAAGCTGCTAGTACGTCGGCTAAATAAACAGCTGCTTTTTTTGCCTCGTCTAATGTGTTTTGATCACCGCCAATTTCAATCAGGATAAGATGCGGGTGCAAATGCTGGTTAAAACGGGCCGTGTCAATTTTTATTCCGCGGGATAACCCTGGATAGGAAGTTTCCAAATGGCACTGAAGTTCTTTAGCAAAAGCATGATTTTCCCCCCAGTTAGGATGAGACAGCCCTAACCGGTCAGTGCCCACTACAATATAAATGCGGGCCACCTTTTGGCCATTGATGGTGGTGGTGGTCATATCTCGTGATTTAGCAGCGTCTTTGGTAGGTGCATCACGGTGGATGTCTAGGATAACTTCTAATTGAGGATTGTCTTTGAGCAATTTAGCCACTGTTTCATTGGAACGCAAATAAGCTTCACGATAGACCGGAGCATCATGGACCGTAGTATTGTGCAGGCAAGAAATACCGTGTTTTTCCTCTAGTACTTTGGCTAGTTCCCTTCCCACCACCACAATTCCGGCTTCTTGTCCATATGTATGACTGACACCAGCAGTAGGAATGTAATCTTCCGAGGTGTGTGTATGGTAAATAGCCACTCGCGGCGGCCCCTCAGGCTTCAGAACTGGCTCAAGGGGCTCTGCTGCTGGAGAAACCACCGGTGTCGGGGAAGGTTCAGTATCAGCAGGTGTGATTTCCTCTGGCCCATTAGACTTTTGGGGTCGGTAGCTGCCGCGAGCTGCTAGCTCAAACCAACCTAATTCGCTCTGTACCAACCCCAACGGTTCCAAAACCACCTTGAGCTTGCCAGGACCATCTGTTAACAATGACCATGTAGGCCTGACCCTAGGTTTAGGATTATCTTCCAGCAGCTGACGCCGGTGGGACAAAGGTAATCCTTCCGACAATATGTGGACAAAGTTTATTTTATGATCGCTCAAGATTCGCTTGAGAAAACCTTGTCCAGAAACACCTTCTTCACTGGCAAAAACCGATACCGCAACAGGCGGCAGGCTAAACTTCGGCAGCCCGGCCGCGCCAAGGCTTAGCACTAAAAAACCGCTGACAATAAGAAAAACACCTTTTATAAGCGGAATACCCTGGCGCCACCGCCGG
Organism: Bacillota bacterium; assembly: GCA_012516165.1. Classification (GTDB taxonomy): domain Bacteria; phylum Bacillota; class DTU030; order DUMP01; family DUMP01; genus JAAYWY01. Next base: position 10,505 of record JAAYWY010000052.1, on the reverse strand, counting down.
TAAGTCATATGCCTACGCACTGGCGTCACCTCACTACCGTCTCTATGCCTTACACATTAGAAGGTATTCCCCAGCTCCTCGGTTTAGACCCCTGGCCTTAGCAACCTATCTCGCACTTGGAGAGAGTTCTTGCTTTTCCCTAGGGGCCATGGTACAATGTGCTAGTGATATTATCCGGTACACCCAAGCTGGGGAGGTGAAGTTAGTGGCCAATATTAAGTCCGCGTTAAAACGGATTCGTGTTAGCGAAAAACGGCGCCAGCACAATGTCATGATTAAGTCACGCATGCGCACCGCTATTCGGCGGTTTAACGAATCTCTCACCGCCAATGATCCACAAACGGTGCGGGCCAACTTAGATAATGCTTTTAGCGTTATTGATAGGGCAGCAGTTAAAGGCGTAATCCATAAAAATAAAGCAGCGCGTAAGAAAGCACAGCTTTCTCGCCAGTTTGCCAATTACACAAAAGCAGCAGCCGAATAACACCCCTTCCATACTCCAATCAGCAGGAGCTCAGGAAGGGGCTTCCTGTTTATTTAAGAGATAAAATAACTTCCTCTAGCACCAGTTGGGCTGGCAAACTGGTGCTTTTTAATTTTAGGTCGGCAACAGCTAGAGCACAAATGACATGGTATAGTTCGTCCCAGCTAAAGCGGCGACTTTGGCCCACAGCTTTTTGTGCCACAAAAGGATGCACACTAAGATTTTTCGCCAGATCAGAAGGCATTATTCCTTGTTCCAAGGCTGTCTTAGCCAATCCCACCACCCGTACTTGATGGGCCAATAGCCCCACTAAACCAATAGGGGTTTCCCCCTGCTGTAAGAGTTCCGTCAGCACTATTAGGGCCCTTTCTTTATCCTTGGCTAGTACAGCATCCGTTAAGGCAAAAACCCGGCTCTCGCGTGGCTCGGGTATCAAGAGGTCAATTTCGTTTCGCCCTATGTAAGCTTTGTTGCCAGCGTAAGCGGCCAACTTCCTAAGTTCCATCTCCAACTGTCTTAGTCCCGGGGCTGTTCGCTGCAATAAATATGCAATAGCACCGCGTTCCCAGTGAATTCCTAGTTCACGGCCTAATTCCGATACCCACTTTTCCAATTCTCGCCCCTTAAGCTGAGGAAACTCCATTACTACCCCTTTATCGGCTACCGCCTTAACTACTTTGTGCCGACTGTTAAAACTGCCTTCAACACATAGTACTAAACAAGTGGACGATGGCAACCGAGCAATCACGTAGGGTAACTCACCGGGCAAGTCAGACTGAGTTGATAGTAAGTTTAGACCCCAAACTATCACTAAGCGCCGTGGCATAAGCCACGGTGCCTGGGAACAAGCTGCTACAAGGGAGGCACTATCTATGTCGTCAGCCATTAATTTTTCCACATTCAAGTCCGCCAGTTCGCCAAACTCTAAAGCCGCTTCAATTTTAGCCACTGTTTGTCTGATCAGATATGTTTCTTCGCCCCCTAGCAAATAGCACGGTGCCACCTGTTTTTGCTGTAACTTAAGCCACAGTTCTTGCCATTTCATTGTTGCTCCCCCCGTGGGTTAGCAAAAGTGCTAACCTGTAAGATACGGCCATCGCTCTTAATCTGAACTTGTCCTGCTTGATCAGTACGTACAATCCCAACGCCATGGTTGATTAAGCGTTCCATTGTCGCAGGGCTAGGATGGCCAAAATTATTTTTGCCTACGGAAATAACCGCCAGCATAGGTTTTAGCTCCGCCAAAAATTGGTCTGAGGTAGCTGTAGCTGCGCCGTGATGAGCTACCTTTAGTACCTGAGCTGTTCCGGGAAATCCACTCTTTAGCAAATATTCTTCTGTTGGCCAACCGGCATCACCGGTAAAGAGGAAAGTGGTCTGACCATATTTTAGATATAGTACCAGAGAATTGTCGTTGTCAGGACTGTCGGAAACAATTGGCTCACTAGGTGGGCTAAGTACAGTTATTTCTACTCCATCGCCAAGATCTACCTTTAGACCACGAGTGGCCGGATAAAGCGGTACCCCCCGCTGCTCTGTTTCCTTTTTTACCAAATCCGCACCTATGCCATCAAACGTAGCTGGTACCATCACAGCTCCCACTGGCAATGCGCTAATAACAGCTGGCGCTCCGCCAGCATGATCACTATCGCCGTGGCTAATAAAAACTAATTCCAGGCGGTGAATACCTTGAGCCCGAAGATAAGGTAGCAGTATTTTTTCACCGGCATCAAAGATGCTGTCGCCTAGGTTTTGCCGCGGACCAGTATCAATTAGCGCTGCTTGTCCCGACGGTGATTGGATCAAAATAGCATCCCCCTGTCCTACAGCCAAAAAATCCACAGTAAGAACTGGTGTCACTGGTCCGCGCCAGCTGATTGCCAAAAGAACTAAAGCCATGGCTGCAAACAAAAACCGCCGTCTGCGGATATTACCCCTTTTAGACCATAGAAAATAAGGGGCAGCAAAAAATACCGTATAATAAAGAAGCATAAAAACCACCGGCGGCCGTTTAACATAAAGAAAAGCCCCGGGCAACTGTGCAAACCAGCGAGCCAAAAAGGTTAGGGCTGTCAATGCCAATCCTGCAGCACCTAACAGTACCTGGGCTACAGGTAAGTACCAGGCACCAACCAGCAATCCTAATAAACCTATGGCAAGAATCAAGCTGGCAACCGGAATAGCCAGCACACTAGCCACACAGCCTACCAAAGATACACCGCTAAAATAGTAAGCTGTAAGAGGCCAGGTCGTAAGTTGTGCTGCCAGCGAAGTTACAAATGGTGTCAACCAGCGCTGCCACTTGTGCTCTGCGCTGGGCACTAAAGGAACTAAGTACAAAATACCAACTGCAGCAGCAAACGACAACTGAAAACCGATATCATACAGATTCCAGGGGTTGATTAGGAGCAGGATTCCCGCAGCAGCTGCCAGGGCTACCAGAGAATTACGTGGTCGTCCAGCGGCTTGCCCTAGTAAACCAATCAAAAACATAATCCCCGCCCGGGCAGCCGAAGCAGTAAAGCCCGTCCAAACTATATAGATACCTACTATTATTGCTGAAGCCAAACTTTTAAGCGCAAAGGGAAGATGTAATAAGGAACCGACCCATAATGCTAGCGTCGCTACTAATCCCACGTGAACGCCAGAAACGGCCATTAGATGGACTATACCGCTGGCGGTGAAAAAATCTGCTATTTCCGGTGAGACCAAGTTGCGTTCACCTAAAATCAGAGCTTTGAGAAGCGCAGCATCAACAGAAGGCAAAACATCTATTACCTGTAAATAACGTTCCCGCGCCCTGAGCAAATAAGCCACCAGGGGGTGGCCTCTGTCTTGGGCTAGATACTGAATATCCTCAGGCGCAGATACAGCTAACTGGTATTTGATACCACGTCGCTCCAAATAAGCCCGATAATCGAACTGGCCAAAATTGGCCGCGCCTTGTGGCTTAATCAGTTTCCCCCGCACCCGGACTAAGTCACCATAAAAGTAGGTTTCGCCCTCAGTTCTTATGTCTCTAAGAAGCACTCGGCCACTAGCTGGTTCAAGTTTGCTTTCACCTATGTGTTCCACAGCTAAAACATAAGTGGTACCAGTAGTCGCTGGCTGGGCCTCGCGCACTACCGTCCCCTCTATGGTTACAATACGGTCCTTATAATGTGCCAGCTGATCTGGCCAAGCGGTAACCAAGGCCATCCGCACGGCTCCTGTCAAAAATGCCAGCAAAAGGATAATAATACTAACCAGCAGGCGATTGTTTCGCACTGCAGCCCAAAAACCCAGCACCAGCACCGCTGCCCCTGATACAAGCCACCAAGTTAAAGGTAAGTAAGATGAAGTTGCAATACCTGTAGCCAACAACAGCGTAAGAGAAATCAGCACCGGCATAATGTCGCTCCTTGTCAGTTGGGCTGATAATGTTTACTTTTTCCTATCTATCCTAATTCCTAATTCGACCTTAAGCATCTTTTCCCTCTAATTCTGTGTACGGATAAGGCATTAAAGCTATGGGATGCTCTAAAATAGTCAGCAGCACGGACTCATTTCCCCAGCGCCAAGCTTGAGACCATGCCTCTTGTGCTGGTCGATAGGCAGGGAGTAAATCCAGCTGCGCTGGCAAAGTACCACTTTTACTCAAGTAGCTCGCTACCATGGCCGCGGCTTTAATCTCATCGGCAGCTCGCCGCTTAAAAACTACTAGTCCTTCTGTTCGCACAGGTAACCCAGAAGTTGGGGTCAGCCTAGGCGGCACTAGTACTACCGGAAACGATTTAGCATCCTCATAGGCCAAAAGGCCTCTTTGTAAGCGATCGGTTCTTTCACTTACCATCCGAAGCAACCATGGTTCAGCTGGGGTTAGCAATGCTGCTCGGCCACTAAAAAAATCTTGTAGACCTAAGTAGCCCTCTTGACAGACAGTCGGAGGCAAATAGCCGCGCTGGTACAACTCTTGCACTCGCTTCACTGCCTCGGGTGCCACGCTAGCAGGCCAGCTTATCAGCGATTCTCCAACCTTGTCTAGTTGGCGTGGAGCTACTGCTGCCAGAAGTCCCTGGTAGTCAAAGCTGGCTAAAACAAAAGGTTGCTGTGGCAACTGATATAACTTTTCTCCTAAAGCTAAGAAATCTTCCCAGGCTAACCCTTCTTGTTGCCGTGTTTCGGTCGCCAGGCCCGCTGCTTGAAGATAATCCCTGTTGGCCAAATAAAGCTGCGGCGCTAGGTAACGTGGCCAAACAGCAATATCTGGGCCTAAAGCTATGCTTGCTAAAGCCAAAGGAACATACTCCCTTTTATCCTCCGGGGCCAGATAGCTATCTGATAGCAGTATCTCATCAGCAAAAGCAAGATCAGTGAGTGGACCGGTGGCCAACACGTCGGGCAAATCTTGATGCCGTTTAATAGCAGCTATTACTTCTTCTTCCTGGTCCCAGCGAAACAACCTTAATTCTACCCTAATATTAGGGTAAGATTTGTTGAAGGCTTGTATTTCACGTTGTAACTCTTCACGATAACTAGCACCTGCAGGCAGCGGACGGTCGAAATCCCATAGCAGCACAGTGTACTTTTTATCAGGATTTATCTGATTGCTAAAATCAAACTGTTTATTAGAAGGTAATATACACCCAATTTGCCACAATCTTAAACCTAAAACAATCAAGAATACTAGTAGTATCCTTGGCACCCACCTCTGGTTCAAGCCAGCCACCCCCAACTCAGATGAGACCTAGAAGATATAGTAGATTTTCATCTATCTGGCCGGTGGCCGTCAGCCCTCGATATTTTTGCCAACTAGCCACCGCCCGAGCTGTGTCCTCACCGTAGACACCGTCTGCTCGGCCTGGATCAAACCCTAATTCCCTAAGTCGCCACTGAATATAAACCACATCTTGTCCCACCATGCCCATAGTAAACTGTCGTCGGAGCAAAGTAGCTGGGCCATTTCGTTTTAGCACTACCAATGTACCCTCCCTAACCCAGTCGTAAAGTTCAACTACATCGTGGTTAAACATACGTACACAACCAGCACTAGACATCTGCCCTATGGAACCGGGGTTGTTGGTTCCATGGATCCCATAGCTGCCCCAAGGGTTAGACAAGCGCATCCAGCGTATGCCGGTGGCACCGTGCCAACCAGCAGCCTTTTCTGTAATCACCCACTCGCCTACCGGCGTAGGCGACTCGGGCTTGCCAATAGCTACCGGATATAGTTTATAGGGCGCACCATCGCTATACACCACCAATGTTTGAGCATCGATATCTACTAAAATACTAATAATCCCCTTGGGCGGCGCCGATGGTGTCCCTGCTGGTCGTATTTCTTGGCTTACTAGTTTTTCCCAGGTAGCTTCATCCACTTTACCGGTGGAAGGCAACCCAACGGCAGCTTGCATCTTTTTTACCGCTTGCGCCACCAAAGGGCAGTACACACCATCAACGGTGCCTTGATAAAATCCTAACCGAGTTAATTGCAGCTGCAGTTCAGTTACGTCCGCGCCAGTAAGCGGAGGCGATTGAAGAGATAGTATCCGTACGCTATCACATTGGCATCGGGGCTGATAAGGCGAGAGGGCTGCTGCTCGGCTCTCTGTCAACAATAGCACCACCACTAGCCAACCAACTGCTAATAATCGTCGTAGCTGCATTACTCCTCCTCCTACAGCCTACAGCAGGATACTAGAGGATACTAGCCTGCTACAATGTTATGCTCTTGGAATAGACCTTATGAAATTACAATAAAGCCCTACTTGATAGTAAGCAGGGCTAAGATTACAGCACTTTATAAGTTGGCAATTTGATCTAGCTGTCTGCACCTTACAAAAAAAGAAGGCGAATGCGGGCTATGGCCTTATTACCGGCAATGATGACAGCCGCAAGTAGACCCAAGACCCAAGGCAATAAACTGCTCAGTCGTCCCCTTCTTGGGTTGTAGCTACGTCATCACACGGTAAAAATCCGCGGTATACACTGCGCCCTAATTTTTTATCCACTGCCGTCCAAAGCAGCTCTGATTCTTCAGCTTTAGCTAGTAAGCCCTGAAAATGATTTATTTCTGCACTAAGAAAATCAGCATGGTGCAGAGCAAAGGCGTTGATGGTTTTGGGCGGCTGGGGTGAACCCCATTCTTCGATCCCATGATGAGACAAAATCATATGGAGCAGCTCTTGTTTTAAAGCTGGCGGAAATCCTGGATGTCTAGTTATCTTTTCTTCGACTAATTTGGCTCCTAACACTAGGTGCCCAAACAATTTGCCAGCATCGGTCAAGGAAACAGCTAAATCCTGCCATTGGTATTCTAATATTTTTCCACAATCGTGAACCAGAGCACCAGTTAAAAGTAGATCCCGGTTTATGTACTCGGGATAACGAGCGGCAATGGCACTGGCAAATGCGAATGTTTCCAACGTATGTTCCAACAATCCGCCTAAATAAGCATGGTGGATACTTTTGGCTGCTGGCGCTTCTGTAAACGCTTGATAGAAAAATTGGTCCCCAAACAAATCGTCTAACAGGACACGTAGCGGTTTAAGTTGCACTTGGTCTATGGCTATATTAAGTTCCTGCTGCATGTCCTGCTGCGACCGCGGCGCCTGAGGTAAGAAATAGGCTGGGTTAACCCTGCCCTTGGTTATCTCCAAGCGATCTACTATCACCTGCATCTCGCCACGGTACTGACCGACGCTGCCTTGGATCCGCACTACAGCGTTACCCTTAAGCTGGGGAAATACTCGTTCGCCACCTTCCCACATAATAGCTGGCAATGAACCGCTGCAGTCAGAAAGGGTTAAGCGCATAAAGCTGCCGTTTTTGCCGCTTCCTGGTCGAAAAGGAATTAAAGTTGCATCAGTAGCCACAAAATAATCGTCGATTTTTTCCCTCAGCTGTAGTTGTCTGATATAGTGTTTCTTCTTTAGCTTCTCCTCCATAACATCACCTCATATAATTGGTTGGTGCATAGGTATAGGCCCAAAGCAGCGGTAACCGGGGCAAAGTCCAGTAGTACATCTGACGATAACTGGCTTTTCCTTGAACCACCTGCAAAGCACGGGCAAACCAATCAACAGGTACCCTAAAAGCCTGCTGCCATAGTTTAGGATAACGTTTTGCTATTTTATTAAGGCGCATAGCACAGCGCAAATCTTGGCCAAATAGCTGCCAGCAAGTTTTTTCATACCGGGCCAAGTTGTTGCCTGTATATGCTAACCCTTGTTTTTTGAGGGCCAAGATGGTCTCAGCAGCAATTTGGGCCGACATGAAAGCATAATATAAACCTTCACCAGTTAAAGGATCTGCAAACCCAGCTGCATCGCCTACTAGCAGTAGGTTATCAGTTACTTGGTTCTTGGTTTTTCCACCCTCAGGTATCAAGTGGCCCTGTGCTTTTACCAAAGGCAAGCCCTGCGACTGAACAAAGCTAGTCCATAAGGCTTTAAGATTTTGCTGCCCTCTGTCCCACGTTCCTAATCCTATCGATAGATGATCCTTCTTAGGAAATACCCAAGCATAACCCCAGCGAGATAAACCCCAGTGAGTTTCTAACGTACCATGAAAACGATCGCTGTTCTCTTCTGGCCAAGGAACATCAGCACATAAACAGGCCGCCGCATTAACTGGCCCTTGGTGACCAACCAGACGTGCTACCCGGCTGGGAATACCGTCCGCTCCCACCACCAAAGGTGCACGGTAACTGGCAGTTTCAGTCTGTACAACAATGCCGCTTCGTGTAGACTCGACAGTTATTACTTTTTCTCCCTGTTGAACCTTAGCTCCCAAACCCCGTGCTCTTTTCAGCAAGAAAGTATCTAACTCCTTACGGTCCACCGTAAAGACATAAGGCTCTTCAAAGGAAGCCTCGCGCACAGTATCACCATAAACAGCTCGAAAAGTATAGCACTTCTCGCGCACAATAGTCTCTGGCAGGGAAAATCCCAAGGCGGCCAATGCCCGTGACGTCACCCCGCCCGCACACGGTTTACTCCTTGGAAAAAATTCCTTGTCTAACACAAGTACATCCACATCTTGTTCCGCCAAATACCCGGCTAAAGTGGAACCGGCCGGACCACCTCCCACCACTATCACTTCGGCTGAATACGCCATCTAATCGCACCCCCACCAACACATACCGCTACCACATTACCCTATTGTTACCGGGGGCCAAACTTGTCATACCGATTATTATTTCGCATCCCAGTCAGGAATAAAATCGGTGGTTGCTGCTGAAATTTCCTGGGCAAACCCACACTCTAGCCCCAAATCAAAGAACGCCGCCAACGCTAAATCGTACTCTTTGGGCCGCAGATGCCTTCCTAGAGGTGGGTACAAAGAAGCCTGATGGTAAGGGACATACTGGGCCATCAGGCTAACAGGCACCGTCCTTGGTACGTTAGCCTTAATCCATGTTAAGACTTTTCTTGTTTCCGATAAATATCCCGGCAACACCAGATGGCGAATAACAATACCCCGGGTGATGATACCGTCAGTATCAAATACAGGCTTAGGGCCAATCTGGGACAGCATCTCCTTTATAGCTGCTGTCACCACTGGAAAATAGTCATCCGCTCTAGACAACCGCCGCGATACCGATGCACTAACATACTTAAAATCTGGTAAATATACATCCACATATCCAGCTAATAGTTTTAGCGTTTCTACTGATTCGTAGCCACTGCTATTGTACACTACTGGCAAGTTAAGCCCTAAGCCACGTGCTTGGTCTAATGCTTCTATAACTTGCGGTACATACGGTGCTGCCGTCACTAAATTGATATTATGAACACCTTGCTCCTGCAGGCTAAGAAAACTATGTGCCAGTTGGCTGCTGGTCAACTCGCGGCCCTTTCTCTGCCAGCTAATATCCGCATTCTGGCAGTAGACACAACGTAGATTGCAACCGCTAAAGAAAACAGCACCTGAACCCCTGGTACCGCTGATACACGGTTCTTCCCAGTAGTGCGGTGCCATTTTGGCCACACACATCAGCGTCCCAGCTCCACAAAAACCAATCTCGCCTTCTAATCGGTTGACACCGCAACCACGCGGGCAAAGAAAACAAGGACCAAGTTCACCAGCCACCATAACCCTTCTTTCTCCATCATTGTACCTGTAGCTACAAAAGATGGCAACGGCCAGATAGTTCAAGAAAACTGTTTTTTCACTGCCTAGATGCTGTACTTCATGATATTATCATAAATAATATTATTTAAAACTCAAGGAGGTTCATTTATGAAAAAAACAGCCGTTTGCTGGGCTGCCTTAGTAGTGGCCATATTAATACCGGTATTGGTTACCTTGCTGGCTACTGAAAGCGTTGCTTTTTCTGAGCGTTTTTACCTCCAACAGTATGAAATTTTAGGTTTAAAGGAATCTACCGGCTTTAGTGCTTCTGAATACCGTCAGTTTGGTCAGGCATTGCAGGATTATTACCGTAACCGCAGGGTTTCACCCCAAGTTTTCATCGCTACCGATCAAGGCCCACAGCCACTGTACCAAGATCATGAGCTGGCTCACTTGGCCGATGTTTATCACCTTTTTCGCCTGGGAGTAACCCTACGCAATATAGCTGCGACGCTCATAGCAGCCAGCATTGGCTTAATAATACTTCTCGAAAAAAAACATTGGCACCGGTCGCTTCTAATAGCTCTGACTGTCGGTAGTATCGGCGGCATCGTGCTGTTCTTACTTCTCTTATTAGCTGTCCGGATAAATTTTAACCAAGCCTTTACTTACTTTCACTTACTTTCTTTTAACAACATACTGTGGCAGCTGGACCCAGCCAAGGACAATCTAATTCGTTTATTCCCCGAACAGTTCTTCCTCAATGCAACTTTGATCATCGCTGGACGAGCCTTAATTATGCTTACCATCTTAGCCGCTATTGGCATTCTCCGGCATTTTTTAAGCAGCAAAACGCTATCTTTGTTACAATAGCCAATGCTATTCCCTGGCAGAGAAAGTCAGGTTATGATATTCTGAGAAAAAGAAATTGCTTAGAAAGGTCGTTCAGCATGAAAAATCGTTCTTG